>WTHH01000177.1 GCA_011523195.1 Verrucomicrobiales bacterium | reverse complement strand
GCGGAGGTGCACGTGACCGACAACGTGGTGGTGGTGGTCGATGCCTCCGGCTCGATGGGCACCCCGATGCGCGGGACTAACACCGACCGCATGTCCGTGGCCAAGGATGCGCTGAAGCAGGTGCTTGGGCAGATTCCCAGCACCACTCACGTGGGCGTGCTCGTGTTCCCGAACGGCAACTGGGTTTACCCGCTTGGCCCGCGGAATGATGAACGGCTCAACGGGGCGATCGACAGCATCACCTCGCAGGGAGGAACCCCGCTTGGTGAATACATGAAACAGGGTGCCGATGCTCTGTTGGATGCCCGAAAAAAACAGTTTGGCTACGGTACCTATCGGCTGCTGGTCGTCACGGACGGTGAGGCAAACGATGCGGGTCTGGTTGATGGCTACACGCCTGACATCATCTCCCGCGGCATCACCATCGATGCCATTGGGGTGGAGATGCAGTCGCAGCACACGCTGGCCACCATGGTGCATTCCTACCGGAGCGCGGATGACCCTGAGTCACTCCGACAGGCCATCAACGAGGTTTTCGCCGAGGTGTCCGCCGCGGACGCCGGGACAACCGGTGAGGATGCGTTTGAGATGATCGCCGATTTGCCGGGAGAAACGGCATCGGCAATGCTCAAGACCCTGTCCACCACCGGCAACGAGCCGATCAAGCACCACGCAGTGATGCGCCGGGCTGACCCTCCTCAACAACGAAACACGGCTTCTCGCTCCTCTACGCCGAACCAGTCTGGGCCGTCCTTTGACGATGATCCGAATGCAATGGAAATGTTCGGAGGGCTGTTGTTGATGTGCGGTTGTCCATTGCTGATCGTGTTTGGAATCTACGCGGTCGTGAAAGCCTCCAAGAATAAGGGTTAATGTCAGAGGGCAAGAGTTCCAAGGGGTGCATTGTCGCCGTGGTTTGGCTGGTGATCCTGGTCATTGCGGCTGTGGCGTATCGTTTCCTCGTCACTGATCCCAACGAGGAGCAGCTCCAGAGCGACACCGGATCGGATAGTCGCTACACCCATGAGGTAAAGATTCAGGCCGACCTCTTCAGTGGCTACGCGGTGCTGCGTTCCGAGGAGATGAAAAAGAATCTTCGTTACGACCAAATCCGGCTGACGATGGTGGAGGACGAGGCGGACTACGATGCCCGGCTGGCAGCGCTGGAGGCCGGCGAGGTGGAGATGGCTGTATTCACAATTGATTCGCTGCTCATGGCCGGGGCGAAGCTGGGGCGTTTTCCGGCGTCGATCGTCATGGTCATCGACGAGACCAAGGGGGCAGATGCCGTGCTGGCGTTCGATACTGGCGTCAAAACCGTGCAGGATCTCAACTCACCGGATGCCGGCTTCGTTCTAACGTCCAATTCGCCCAGCGAGTTTCTGGCACGGGTGGTCAAGTCGCACTTCAAGCTGCCGGACCTGGGCAGCGACTGGATCATCGAGGCGAACGGTTCTGAGGCGGTGTTGAAGCACATGAAAAATGCTGCGCAATCGGATAAGCGCGCCTACGTCATGTGGGAGCCGCACGTATCGCAGGCAAAGAAACTACCCGGTGCTAAAGTGCTGCTGGACAGCTCCAAGATCAAGGGGCTAATCGTCGACGTGCTGGTGGCCCGGCGCGAGTATTTGCGCGACCACCCCGAGCAGGTACGCGCCGTGGTCGAGGCCTATTCCCGGGCCGCCTACCATTATCAAAACGACGCCAACGGCTTTGCAGGATTAGTGCGTTCGGACGACCCAAGCCTATCCGGTGATGGGGCAAAGGCGGTCGTTGATGGTATCCAGTGGAAAAACACCTTGGAGAATTATGCACACTTTGGACTCGTGAGCGGAGCTGCTGCGGGCGATCTACTCACCATGGAGGATATGATCAGCAACATTATGGACATCCTCCTGAAGACACAGGCGCTGGATGCCGACCCGCTCAACGGACAGTACACCACGCTGTATTACGACCGGACGCTGTCCACGATGCAGGCCGATAGTTTTCACCCGGCCAACGCGCTCGCCATCGACGGATTAGGGCAGGGAACGAGTGATTTACAGGGGGTCCGTACTAATGCGCACCTCGGCAAACTCAGCGACAGCCAGTGGGGCAGTCTCCGTGCGGTGGGCGATCTCGATGTGCAATCAATTGGGTTCCGCCGGGGTTCCTCAGCAATCTCGCTGTCCAGCGAACACGAATTGCGTCGGATCAAGAAGATGCTGGATAACTTTCCGAGTTTCTACCTGCGAGTCGTTGGCCAGGCGCGGGCGGTGGGGGATCCAGAGGCCAACAAACGCCTGGCCGAGTCACGCGCTCAGTCCGTCGGCGACTTCCTCGTCAGCGAGGGTGTGTCTGCCGAGCGCATGCGAACAGAGGCGGCCCCTGCGTCGTCAACCGCCGGCAAAGCCCAGTCGGTGAGATTCGAGGTCGGGCAGGTGCCGTTTTGATCTGAAACCAGGCGCTTGGCCAAGCGCAGCGTTGACGACCCCTTCATTTACGATGAAGCTCTTCCGCCCAGACTTTGAAAACGTGGACGAGAAGAGCATAACCAAGCGCGTGATGCGGGACATCCTCGGGAGTCCGATGGTCATCTTTCCATTCATGGTGGGCTCCACCGCGTTTGCGTCGCTGTTCGCGCTTGGCCTGAAAGGCTCGGCGGCAGTGGGTGCCATGCTGGTTGGCGTGGGTGGGATGCTTGGCTCGGCAGGGATGTTCCTGACCAAGCTGATCCTCGGTAAGGAGGATCGGGTGAAGAAAATCGTCGAGGCCAAGCGAAGCCGGGAGAAAAAGGACAAGCGCAAAAAACTCGACCACTTTCACCACCGGTTGACGATGGACGGCGACACGCGTACCGAGGACGCCATGCAGGATCTGCGCTCGTTACGGGACGCCTTCCGGCAGCTAAATGTCATCGCTCCCGACCTCAACCAGGCGATGATCGATGAAATTCAGGAACGGGCTGAGGAACTGTTCGCGCAGTGCGTCAGCTCCCTTGAGAAATCTCTGCAACTCTGGAAAACCGCAGATAGCCTCGCATCGGACGTTGCAAAGAAACCGATTCTCGAGCAGCGGGAAAAACTGGTCAGCGAAGTGGTGGGAACGGTGGAGCATATGAGCCGGACGCTGGCGGCAGTGCAGAGCATCACCAGCAAGCCGGAGGGCGACGCCCGGCTGCAGCAGTTGCGCAGCGAACTCGATCAAAGCCTCGAGGTGGCGAAAAAGGTTGAACAGCGTGTGGATTCAATGTTAACTAGCGGCTCTCTACAAAATTTAACTCAGCTCAATAAGAAATAAAATGTTTGGTGCAATAGGCAGATGGTTCAAGGCGGTTTGGTACAAGTTGACCGGGCAGATCGATGAGGCGCGGCGTGGCCTCGACTCTGACCCTCACGTGATGCGTGCGAAGTTCGATGAGATTATCAAGGGCAAGGTCAACCAGATCCACACCTACAAACAGGCCGTCGCGAAGCTGATTGCCCAGCAGGAAAAGAAGTTGGCCAAGATCAAAAACCTGACCGAGGAGGTTCAAAAGCTGGAAAACCTTAAGGCCGGAGCGCTGGCCATGGCCAAGCAGACCGTGGCTAAGCTGCAGGTCGAGGGCCAAACCAAGGAGGAGATTCACGCCAACGAGGAATATCAAAAATGCCTCACGGCCTATAACGACTTTACCGCCACGCTCACCGAGAAGCAGGATCACATCAAGGACCTCGAGGGCGACGTTGCCGAGTACGACGAGAGCATCGCCAACCACAAGGTCAACCTGCAGCAGTTGCAGCGCGACATCGAGAAACTTAAGAGCGAGGCGGCCGATGCCGTGGCCGACGTGATCACCGCCAAGGAGGAACGTGACTTGGCTGACATGATCACCGGCATTTCCAAGGATGGCATGGCAAAGGAATTGCAGGACATGCGCGAACTCCGCCAGGAAGTGCGCGCCGAGGCTCGCATCTCCAAGGAGATGGCCGGCACCGACAGCAAGTCACAGGAGGCGCAATTTCTTGAATTTGCACGAAGCCACACCGCCAACGACGAGTTCGACTCGTTGCTGGGACTGGCCGAGGGCGCCGAGACGGCACCGAGCGAACCCAAGCAGAAAGAGTCCGCCAGCACCGACAGTATCCTGCCGGAATAACCAATTTGAAAAGACCTCCCCAGAGGAGGTCTTTTATATGCCTAATAACTTTATCAGGTGAAATATGAAAAATAAAGATTATAAGACTAGTTGGGCGGCTGCAATGTGTTGCGCCGCGTTATTAATCACAAGCGGCTGCGGCGGTGGCGGCGAATCGACCGCCCCGGATACCTCCGGTGAGAACAAGCCGATTCCATCTTTCTCACTGGCGTGGAGCGAGTACCCTTCGTGGAGTGTCTTTGGCGTGGCAGACGTCACCGGGATCATTAACGGGAAAAAGGGTGAGCTTGGACCGGTGGAAAAGAAGTGGGGCGTGGACATCGAGTTGAAAGAGGCGGAGTACGATCCCTGCCTAGCCATGTACGGAGCCGGGCAGTGTGATGCCGTCTGTATCACCAACATGGACATCCTTGGCCCGGCTCCGTACATG
>WTHH01000082.1 GCA_011523195.1 Verrucomicrobiales bacterium | reverse complement strand
CTTCCAGGCCGCATCCGGCTGCTTGCTGCCCTTGTTGATCATCAACCCCTGCCCCGCAAAGGTGGAGGTGCGGCGGCTGAGCTTACCGTTCGGCAGCTTCCACGCCGGCAACGGCATAGCGCCCCACTTGCCCTTCAGATCCGGCGTGAACTGCTGGAGCATGTCGAGCCCGTACCAATCGGCACCGACCACCGTGAGCACTTCACCGAACTGCACTGCGCTATTGAAAAAGAGCGGGTCAAAAATCGAGGCACGCTCCGGCACCATGCCGACGCCGGACTC
The DNA here is from genome assembly GCA_011523195.1 of Verrucomicrobiales bacterium. Taxonomy (GTDB): domain Bacteria; phylum Verrucomicrobiota; class Verrucomicrobiia; order Limisphaerales; family UBA1096; genus UBA1096. Next base: position 4,297 of record WTHH01000082.1, on the reverse strand, counting down.
CATCTGCTTGCGCATCCAGCCCAGCACCTCGATCGCCGCCTCGCGGTCGGGATAAACCGAGCCGTCCTTGCCAAACAAATCACTTCCGCGCTGTCGCAGCAGGATACCGAAGTAGGTCGGGTCGAGCGCGATCATCGCCTTGCCGTGATCCTTCACCACCTTTTCGCCGGTGGAGACCAGTTTTTCCCAAGTCGTCAGGGAGGCCGGGTCGATGTCAATCTCCTTGAACAGGTCGGTGCGGTAGTAGAGCACCATCGCACTGAGCGACTGCGGCACGCCATAGGTCTTGCCCTTATACGCAAAAAGGCTTTGGCGGCTCTTGGCGATGTTTTTGTCGAGCTTGGCCTTTTTGATCCGATCACCCAGTTCGAGGAACGGCACCTCCCCCGCGAGGAACGCTCCGAAAAGTACTTCATCGAGCTGCACCACATCGGGCGGGTTGATACCGGTCTTGATCGAGATGGCCAGTTTTTCCGGCATCTCGCGGAACCCGAAGGCCTGCACCTTGGCCTCGAACTTCTTGTCGACCTTCTCCTTGTACAGCTTGACCATGTTCTCGTAGTAGAGCTGGTCCTGAAAGGAACTGATCCAGATATCAATCGGCTTGGCCTGCACTGAACCGGCGAACGCCAGCCCCAGGGCCATCAATCCTGCAAATGCGTTTTTTAGTTTCATGAGAAAAATCGCGCCGGGAAAAATCCATCGAAGTACCGGCATAGTCAATGCCATAGACGTCCTACAGGCGAGGGTATTCAACACTTGACCAAGTGCTTGGCCAAGCGGAATGGTAATATTTGGCTGTGCTTCTATGAACCAGAAAGTAAGAATCACCCCCTCTCCGGCAACCGATCGAGGCTTCGCCTTGCGAGCGTCGGCAAGATGAAACGCTGTCCAATGAATATGTTTTTAAAAACTGGAGCGCTTGGCCTGGCTCTGGCCGGCTTGGCACAGTCCGGCTTGGCCAAGGAGCTGAATCTTGACGACCTGTTCCCCCGGGATCGGCTGCTTGAGATCAACGTCACCATCCCGGAGGAAGACTGGGACACCCTGCGTTACCAGCGGCGCACCCGCGAAAACGCCCTGCCGCCGAGCCGCAAATTCCAGCCGCCGCCCTCGCCTTATACCTACGTCGAGGCCGACGTCACCATCGAGGGCGTCACCTACAAGAAGGTGGGCATACGCAAAAAAGGGTTCATCGGCTCACAGGACACCACACGCCCGTCGCTCAAGGTGAAGCTCGACTATAACAAGAAAGATCAAAACATCGGCGGCCTGCGTAACCTGACTTTCAATAACAACCGGCAAGACAGCAGCCTCATGAGCCAGTTCATGGGCTACCAGATTTGGGACAAGGCCGGCTCCCCAGGCTCGCGCTGCGCCTTTGCCAAGGTCACCGTCAACGGCCGCAACCTCGGCGTGTATTGCCACGTGGAAACCGTCCGCGAACCACTGCTCCAGCGAGAGTTCGGCAACGACAAAGGGACGTTGTTCGAGGGCACGGTGGTCGACTTTTATCCGGAATGGGAAGGCAGCTTCGAGCGCAAGACCGGTGACAACAAAAAAGGGCGGGAGCACATCGTCAAGGTGATCAATGCGCTGCAGGGCAGCGGCGGCAAGACCTTCGTCGGCGGGCCCATCCCGGGACGCGCATGGGTGCCCACCAGCGGCGAGCACGATGAAGAGTGGTTCAAGCCCGGCTTCGACGACTCCGAGTGGATCGCCGGGACCAACGGTGCCGGCTATGAGACGCAGACCGGTTTCGAGCAACTCATCACGCCCAAGTTTAACTTCATCGAGCAGATGCACAACCGCGCCACCTCGCTTTATCTCCGGTTCCCGTTTGAACTGGAGAGCATCGAACACATCAAGGCCACGCGGAATCTGCTTTTGCGAATGAAGTGCGACGACGGCTTCGTCGCCTACATCAATGGACACGAGGTCGCTCGCTACCATGCGCCGGAAAATGCGGCGTGGGACTCCACGGCCACCGGCAGCAGCGACGACGGCTCCAATGCCACCTTCGCCTCGTTCAACATCATCAACCACCGCGACAAGTTTCGTGTCGGCAAAAACCTACTCGCCATCCACGGCATGAACGTCAGCACCGGCAGCACCGACTTCCTGCAGGTCGCCGAGCTGCAAACAAACGAGCATGATTATCAAGCGGCCATTTGGGATCTGATCGACGAGGAGGCATTCTACCAGTTTTGGGCGCTCGAGGGGCTGCTCAGTTTTTGGGACGGCTACTCCGGCAACCGCAACAACTACTTTATCTACCTCAACCCTGAGACGGATAAGTTTCACTTCCTGCCGTGGGGAGCGGACTGCCTGTTCGAAAAATACAGCCGGCTTCGCGTCGACCGCCGCTCGCCGCGCTCCGTACGCTTGCACGGAATGGTGGCGCGAAAACTGTACCAGATTCCATCCGTCCGGAAAAAATACGCCGCCAACATGAAGGCGTTAATGGCAAAGCATTGGAACGAGGAAAAACTAATCGCCGAAACCAAGCGGATCGAGGCCATGGTGACCCCGCACATCAGCGACTACCAATGGCGCGGCATTCGCTTTGAGGCGGTTCGGGAATTCATCCGCAACCGCAGGCCGGACGTAGAGATCGAGATCAACGGCGAGGACATGCCGCTCTGGCCGCGATGACGAACTTTCCCCCGGTGACGTCTCCTTGTTTTTGATCTCACTGCCCATCCAATGGATGGCCCAGAGGAAAAGCAGTGCGATGATGAAAAGTACCGCGGCCAAAATTAACAGTCGCCGAATCCGCGTATCCATCAGTCCAGCGCCTGGCCCGTCCCCGCGTCAAACCAAGCGGCGGCGTCCCAGTCAATTTCAAGTTTGATCCCATCGCTTGGCGCCTGGCCAAGCCCGGCCGTGCGCAAAATAAGCGAATGCCCGGCCGTGCGTGTGTGCAACAGTGCCTCGTGCCCCAGCGTCTCGGTCGTTTCCAGTGTCACCGGGAAGCCGGCACCGTTTTCGGCCAGGCGCACATTCTCCGGCCGAATACCCAGCACAACCTCCGCTCCGGCAAATTTGGCCAAGCGCTTGGTCAAGCGCTCCGGCAGGCCAAGCACCACCCCGCCATCAGCCTGCTCCGTGAACTGCATAGCCCCTTCGCCAACAAGTTTTCCGAGGACAAAGTTCATGCCCGGCATGCCGATGAAGTCGCCGACAAAACGGTGCGTCGGTCGCTGGTACAAATCCATCGGGGCCCCGACCTGCATCACCCGCCCCTGATAGAGCACGCACAACCGTTGGCCAAGCGTCATCGCCTCCGTCTGGTCGTGCGTCACTAAAATCATCGTCGTCCTCAGCCGTCGATGGAGCTGCGCAATCTCTGCGCGCATCTCTGCGCGCATTCGCGCGTCAAGATTTGAGAGCGGTTCGTCGAGCAGGAAGACCTTGGGCTGACACACCATCGCCCGGCCAAGCGCCACGCGCTGACGTTGCCCGCCGGACAATTCGGACGGACGGCGCCGAAGCATCCCCGTCAGTCCCAGCACCTCCGCCGCCTCGGCGACGCGTGACTGAATTTCCGGCTTGGGAATCTTCCGAAACTTGAGGCTGAACGCGATGTTTTGCTCCACGTTCAGGTGCGGAAACAGCGCGTAGTTTTGAAACACCATCGCCACGTCACGATCCTGTGGTTTCACCCGGCTTACGTCGCGGTCACCAAGAAAAATGGAGCCGGCCGTCGGGTTTTCCAGCCCGGCGATCAATCGCAGCAGAGTGGACTTACCGCAGCCGGACGGGCCGACCAACACCATCAATTCACCGTCCGGAATCTCGAGGTCAACACCGTCCACCGCCGTCACCCTGCCATTACGGCCGGCGTCGAAGACTTTGCCGAGGTTGTTGAGTCGCACACTTGCCATGAGTCAATTCTTGGGCGGGCCGACCTTTTGCAACAGAGGCGCCACCGTCAAGTTCTTCGCGATGTACGCGACCACATTCCGTAGGTCAGTAGGCGAAAGGTTCGCGGCGGCGGCCTTCATCAAAACGCCGCCGGCATCACCCGGATGCACGCCGCGCTGGCCACTCGCGTACTTACGCAATTGATCCAACAAAAACCAGTCCTCCTGCACATTGACCGGCGGGGTATTCAACTCGCGTTTACCCTCCCCTTTATCGCCGTGACAGGACGCACAGCGGGTGGCGTACAGCGCTCGGCCCGTGGCAATGTCGCCCCGGATCACCCGCAGCGAAGGCTTCGGTTTGAGTTTTCCAAAATGGACAACCAAGGCAGTCAGCTCAGCGTCTGTTTTTATTTTGGTCATCGCCACAC
>WTHH01000360.1 GCA_011523195.1 Verrucomicrobiales bacterium | reverse complement strand
ACGCCGGATTCATCGACCCCTACGTCACCGATGCCAAGCCGCTTTCGACAACCATGACGCAGAGCATCACCGGCATGGAGGCCACGGCGGCTGGTAAACCTGGCTTCTTCGGCGCCACCGGCAACGAACGCGATCCCGGCCAAACCGGCCCCGGCTCCGGCCTCTCGACCATGAAGCCGGATTTTCATGTCGCCGACAATTTCAGCCCCAAGCCCGACACATACGACGGCCACCGCAAGCAGGGCTTTACTGCAGTCGCCCTGACTCCGGCGAGTGGAATTATCCGTGGCCAGAGCGCCCTCATCTCGCTTGGCCAAGGTTCACCAAACGAACTCATCATCAAGCCGAACCTTTTTCAGCATATCGTGTTTGATCCACAGGCGGCCAAGCAGGAGGAGTTTCCCCGGTCATTGATGGGCGTGATCGCCGCGATACGCCAGACACTCTCCGACGCCCAGCACTACAAAGCCACTTGGGATTATTACCGGCAAAACGCCACGACCTTTGAGCGACCGGCATACAATCAGGCACTCGCCGCGTTGCAGACTGCCGTAAACGGCAATCAACCGATCGTGATGGAACCGGGTAGCGTTCTAATGATCGACAAGGCAGTGCGACTCGGAGCGGAGTTCGGCATCAAACCGATTCTCGTTGCCAGCGGACAGGAGTGGCGCCGCCCCGACCTCGTCAAGGCCACCGGTGCACAGTTTATCGTGCCCCTCATTTTACCCAAGGCGCCCAAGATGCCCAGCGATAGCGATTGGGAGAACGTCTCGCTTGGCCAACTTCGTGCATGGGACTGGGCGCCGGAAATCCCGGTTATGCTCCAGAAAAACGGACAACCCATCTCACTCACGCTGCATGGGCTGAAGGATAAAAATCAGTTCCGAGCCAATTTGACCAAGGCGATCGAACGCGGCTTGGCCAAGCGCGATGCCCTCGCCGCGTTGACCACTGCCCCGGCCAAGCTCACCGGCGTGTCCGATCAACTTGGCACCATCGAAACCGGAAAACTGGCCAACTTGGTCGTCGTCGAGGGCGATTATTTCGACCCCAAAGCCAAGGTGAAAGGCGTGTGGATCGAGGGGCTCTGGAATTCGTTCGAACCCCACAAACTAGCTTGGATCGACAAAAAGAAAAACGAAGACGAAAAAAAGGACGACGAGAAAAAAGAAAAGAAGGATGAACCGGAAGAGGACAAGCTAATCGCTCGCTCCCCGATCAAGGAAGACACGATTTTCGAGCCCGAGAACAAAACCATCCTCGTGCGAAATGCCACGATCTGGACCAGTAGCAAACGCGGCATTCTAAAGAAAAGCGACCTGTTAATCGTCGGCGGCAAAATCAAGCAGGTCGGTCGTGACATCCCCGCTCCGGAAGGGGCGCACGTGATCAACGCCAAGGGACGCCACGTCACGCCGGGCCTGATCGACGCTCACAATCACAGCATGATCCTCGGCATGGTCAACGAGGGCACACTCCCCTCCTCTGCCATGGTCTCGATCGGTGATGTCGTCAATTCCGAGTCGCCCGAGGTGCATCGCCAACTTGCCGGCGGCCTGACGGTGGCGAATCTACTTCATGGCTCGGCCAATCCCATCGGTGGACGAAACGCAGTCCTCAAGCTGCGCCTCGGCGGTGGGCCGGAGGAGATGAAATTCAAGGCCGCTCCGCCGGGCATCAAGTTTGCGCTCGGCGAAAACGTGAAGCAATCCAACTGGGGCGACGACAAGACCACCCGCTTTCCACAGACGCGAATGGGTGTGCCCGCTTTTCACGAAAACCGGTTTACCGCGGCGTGGCAGTACAACCGAGAGTGGCGCCGGTTTCGCGAGAAGGGCGGCCCTCCTCCCCGGCGCGATCTCGAGCTTGAAACGCTCGGGCAGATCATCACCGCCGACCGCTGGATTCACTGCCACTCGTATCGGCAGGATGAAATCCTCGCCTTCCTTCGCACAATGGAACAATTCGGCGTTCGTGTCGGCACGCTTCAGCACGTTCTCGAGGGGTACAAGGTCGCGGACGAAATCGCGGCTCACGGCGCCGGCGGTTCCTGCTTCGCGGACTGGTGGGGCTACAAATACGAGGTGATCGACGCCATCCCCTACGCCGGCAGCCTCATGCGCGAGCGCGGCGTGGTGGTTTCGTTCAACTCCGATTCATCCGACCTCGCTCGCCGCATGAATCTCGAGTCGGCCAAGGCGGTGAAGTACGGCAACACCAAGCCAGCGGACGCGCTGAATTTCGTTACTCTGAATCCGGCCCGACAACTGCGGATCGATCACCGCGTCGGCTCGCTTGAACCGGGCAAGGACGGGGACTTCGTAATCTGGTCTGCCTCGCCTCTCAGCACACGCGCCATCTGCCTCGAGACTTGGATCGACGGCAAACGATATTTCGAGCGAGGCGAAGGCATTCAACGGGCCGAGGCAAGGGCCAAGGAACGTGAAAAGCTCTTGGCCAAGGCCAAGAGCAAAGCCAAGGAGGACAAGTCGGAAGACAAAAAGGGAGGAGCCGATGAGGCCCGGGCCGCCTTTTTCCGGCGCGCACTTGAGACCGCCCATGGCCTTGGAGTCGTCGATTGTCAGGACTGCAAAATCAAAACCAACTAAACCAAGCGGAGACGAAGACATGAATTTCAAACACACACACATCCCCGTCCTCACCCTTACGGCAGCGGCACTGTTTGCCGCTTGGCCAAGCGGCTTGGCCAAGCGCACCCTGCTGACCAACGCTGTTGTGCACACCGTGTTCGGCCCAACACACTCGCCCGGTTTCGTCCTTTTGGATGGCGACACCATCAAGGCCGTCGGCCCGGCGGAGAAAATGCCCCAGTTCAAAAAGGTCGATACGATCAACCTCAAGGGACAGCACGTCTTCCCCGGCATCATCGCCACAACCACTGCGCTAGGCCTGATGGAAATCGCGGCAGTCCGTGCCACAATCGATACCAGCGAAGTCGGCACCTACACACCGGAGGTGAAATCGTGGCTCGCGATTAATCCGGACTCGGAACTGATCCCGGTCGCCCGGGCCAACGGGATTACCCACTTCCTGCCGACGCCGCAGGGTGGCACCGTCTCCGGTCAATCCGGGCTGCTTTCCACGGTCGGTTGGGGCTATGAAAACATGCTCCGTAAATCGCCGGTGGCTCTCCACGTTTTCTGGCCCCGAATGACGATCAATCCCGGTGCGGACGACGCCAAAAAACAGGCCGACGAACGAGACAAGCGACTGAAGGAAATCGACGAGTTTTTCGAGCAGGCCCGGGCATTCGTCAAAACCCAGTCCGAGCCCGGCCACAAGGGCGTGCCCGCATGGAACGCGATGTCCCCGTGGGTTCGCGGTGAGAAACCGCTGATGATCCACGCCAATTCACAGACGCAAATTGAGTCCGCCATCGAGTGGTCAGCCAAGCGCGGCTGGCGAATGATCCTCGCCGGCGGACGCGATGCATGGCGAGTGGCGGATCGCTTGGCCAAGCACAAGATTCCCGTGATTTACGAGCACACGTTCACCCTACCCCCTCGGGATTTTGACCGGTACGACGTTCAGTTTCGCGCAGCAGGCATCCTGCACAAGGCCGGCGTGAAGGTGATTTTTAGCGAAGGGTTGACACGGTTCGCCGCCTCCAACGCCCGCAACGTCCCCTACGCTGCAGCCCAAAGCGCGACGCACGGGCTGCCAACAGACGTTGCCCACAAGGGCCTGAGCCTGTTCGCCGCCGAGGCGCTGGGTGTGGCGGATCGACTGGGTTCCATTCAACCGGGCAAGGAGGCGACGTTGTTCGTTTCCAACGGTGACATCCTCGAGATCACCACGCAGGTCAAACAAATGTGGATAGCCGGTGAAAAAGTGGACCTCTCCAGCCGCCACACACGGCTCTACAAAAAATATCGCAGCCGGCCCAAACCAAAAAAACAAACCAGTGCAGCCTACCCAATCAAACAAGGCGTGCCGGAATATCTGAAGCTGCCAGATTTTTACAAAAAAAGCACAACCGTGAAAGGGCTGCCGGTGGTTTCATCCGAAAACGTTACCGACTTCGCACTGAAGGAGGCGGCGCATCTCGTCGAGAAAATGATCGGCCACCGGAAGGATATCCTCGACAACATGATCAAACGCAACTGCCGCCTCGTTGTCATGGGGCATAACGAGTTCACCACGCAGATCCCCGAGTACGCCCACTTCGAGCCGGCCAAGTTTTGGGATCGCCGGGCGCGCGGATTCGGCTCCGACCGGGACGACCCGGTGATCAGTTGCGCCGAGGAAAACCTGCTCTGCTACCCCGGCGACCCCTACAACACGGAAAATATTTTGATCCACGAATTTGCCCACGCGATTCATCTCAACGGCATTTTTGATGTCGATCCCACATTCGACGAACGCCTTGAGAAAACCTACGACGCTGCCATGGCCAAGGGGTTGTGGAAGGGCAAATACGCCTCGAACAACCACTACGAATACTGGGCGGAAGGCGTCCAGAGCTGGTTCAACACCAATCGCCCACCGGACCACGACCACAACCATGTGGACATTCGCGAAGAACTCAAGGCCTACGATCCGCCCTTGGCCAAGCTGGTGAAGGAAATATTCGGCGAAACCGATTGGCGCTACAA
>WTHH01000386.1 GCA_011523195.1 Verrucomicrobiales bacterium | reverse complement strand
CGGGTATCCGGCCAGCACACCACCGGCGATGGCCTCGCGAATGCCGGCCTCCACGGCGTTGTGATATTCCTTCGGGATGACACCGCCGACAATCTTGTTCTCGACCTCGATACCCTTGCCTCGCTCGTTCGGTGCGATGTTGATGATCGCGTGGCCGTACTGACCACGACCGCCGGACTGGCGGACGAACTTGCCTTCGCCCTCTGCCGGGGCAGTGATGGCTTCGCGGTAGGAAATCTGCGGAGCACCCACGGTGGCCTCCACCTTGAACTCGCGCAACATGCGGTCGCGGATAATGTCCAGATGCAACTCACCCATGCCGGCAATGATCAACTGGCCGGTCTCTTCGTTGGTGAACATCCGGAAGGTCGGGTCTTCCTCGGAAAGTCGTTGCAGCGCCTCGGACATCTTTTCGCGGTCGCCGCTGGAATTTGGCTCCACGGCCATCGAGATCACCGGCTCCGGGAAGGTCGGCGGCTCGAGCATCACGTCAAGTTCCTTGTCGCAAAGTGTATCACCGGTGGTGACGTTCTTAAGTCCCACTATCGCGGCGATGTCACCGGAGTAGATCGTGTCAACATCGGTTCGCTTATCAGCCTGCAGCATGATCAGACGGCTGACGCGGTCACGCTTGCGGGTGCGGGGATTGTAAATGGTGTCGCCCTTGTTGATCTGGCCTGAGTACACGCGGAGGAAAACGAGCTTGCCCACGAACGGGTCAGTCCAGAGCTTGAATGCCAGTGAGCAGAATTTGCCGTTGTCATCCGGCTTGACGGTGACCTCTGTTTTCTCGTCGTGAGCCTCGACTGCCGTGGCAGGCGGGATGTCCAGCGGTGACGGGAGATAATCCACCACGGCGTCCATCAGCGGCTGCACGCCCTTGTTCTTGAAGGCAGAACCGCCGAGCACCGGCACGAACTTGAGCGAGCAGGTCAGACGGCGGATGGCGGTCTTGAGGACTTCCGGTGTCACCGGTTTTTCCTCAAGGATCAACTCGGCAACCTCGTCGTCAAGGTTGGAGACTGCCTCAACTAGCTGCTCCAAGGCCATAGACGCTTCATCCTTCAAATCATCCGGAATTTCGGTGATCTCATACTTGATGCCGGTCTCGTCGTCCGGGTCGTAAATCAGGGCCTTTTGGTTGACGACATCCACCACGCCGCGGAGCTGATCTTCAGCCCCGACCGGGATGCCCACCGGGTGCGCCTCGGCTCCGAGCTTGTTGCGGAGGTCGCCGACGGCATTGTTAAAGTCGGCCCCGGTGCGGTCCATCTTGTTGATGAACGCGATTCGTGGGACGTTGTACTTGGTGGCCTGGCGCCAGACGGTCTCGGACTGGGGTTGCACACCGGCCACACCGCAGAAGACGGCCACGGCCCCGTCAAGCACACGCATGGAACGCTCCACCTCTGCGGTGAAGTCCACGTGTCCGGGGGTGTCGATGATGTTGACGCGATTGTCGATGTCCGTAAATAGCTTGGTGATGCCCTCCTCGCGTTGTTTCCAGAAGCATGTGGTGGCGGCGGAGGTAATGGTGATTCCACGTTCACGTTCCTGCTCCATCCAGTCAGTGACGGTATTGCCGTCGTGCACCTCACCGATCTTGTGCATGAAACCGGTGTAGAAGAGGACTCGCTCCGTGGTCGTGGTCTTGCCTGCATCAATATGCGCGGCGATTCCGATGTTGCGTGTTCGCTCGAGCGAATACTCACGGTCCGGCGAGTTGATCTCCTTGTTATGTTCCAATATGGCTGTCATTTGTTTTTTGTTAACATCCAAAAAAACGAATTCAAAATTCCAAGCTATTTCAGAGAGCAAAGCGCCCCGGATAAACGGAGGCGATATTTGCGCTTGGCCAAGCGCTTGGCCAAGCGATCAGGACATTACCAACGGAAGTGCGCGAATGCCTTGTTTGACTGGGCCATTTTGTGCATCTCGTCTCTCTTCCGAATGCAACTCCCCTGGCCCTCGCTGGCCTCCCGAATCTCGGAGGCCAAGGCGTCCTTCATAAGCACTCCCTTGCGGGCATGCGAAAAGCTGACCAACCAGCGCAGCGCCAAGGCGGTTTGGCGACTGCCGCTAATCTCGAGAGGCACCTGATAGGTCGCACCACCCACACGGCGGGACTTGACCTCGAGGCGCGGGCGAGCATTGTTGACGGCCCGCTCCAAAACCTCGAGCGGATTGGTTCCCTGCTTCTCGGCAGCGATCTTGTCAAAGGCACTGTAGACGATCTTCTCAGCCAAGCTCTTCTTGCCCTTGCGCATGGTGAAGTTCACCAAAAGGGTAACCAGCTTGCTCCCGTAGCGGGCGTCCGGTGCTACGTCTCTTTTTTCTGCTCTGCGGCGGCGTGCCATCTTCTGCTCTGTCTCTTTCTAAATAATTATTTCTTGGCCGCCTTAGGTCGCTTGACCCCGTACTTGGAGCGGCTACGACGGCGTTTCTCAACACCGGTGGCGTCCAGCGCACCACGAACCACGTGGTAGCGCACACCCGGCAAATCCTTCACACGACCACCACGCACCAGCACAATGGAGTGCTCCTGCAGGCTATGTCCCTCGTCCGGAATGTAGGCGATGATCTCGAACCCGTTGGTCAGGCGCACTTTGGCCACCTTCCGCATGGCGGAGTTCGGCTTCTTCGGCGTACGGGTGTACACCTGCAGACAAACCCCACGCTTGAACGGGCAGTTCTCCAGCGCACGAGACGCTGACTTGTTCTTCACCTTGGCCCGTCCCTTGCGGACTAGTTGGTTAATTGTCGGCATTAAAAATTCCTATGAATTCGTACTATTTTTGGACGATTAAGCGTCCGCCCCCCCTCTGAGGGGCGGGGAGACTACCAAAACGCATTATTGATGCAACCCGTTTTTTGAACATTTTATCGTCTTGAATTATCGTGCTGCGGTTTAGCCCAGAAGCGGGTTATCAAATATCGGCTCTTCCTGCTCTTCTTCCTCAACTTCCGGAGCAGCAACCTCCTCGACCAACGGCTTGAGCTTCGCGCTGCGATGCAGGTCTGAACCCGTGCCAGCCGGCACAATATGTCCCATGATCACATTTTCCTTGAAGCCCTTGAGTGGATCGACCTTGCCAAGCGTGGCCGCATCGGTCAGCACCCGTGTGGTGTCCTGGAACGATGCCGCACTCAGAAAGCTGTCTGTCTCCAGCGAGGCCTTGGTGATGCCAAGCAGCACCGGCTGACCCTCGGCGGGTTGACCGCCCATCTTTTCGACCTCCTCGTTCTCCCCCTCAAAGGTGAGCTTCTCAATCTGTTCGCCCCAGAGGAATGACGTGTCGCCAGTCTCGGTGATACGAACCTTGCGCATCATCTGACGCGCGATGATCTCGATGTGCTTATCGTTGATCGTCACACCCTGCAGTCGGTACACCTCCTGCACCTCGTTCACGAGGTGATCCTGCAGTTCCTTCGGACCGCAGACGTCGAGAATCTCGTGCGGGTCGACCGGGCCTTCGGTCAACTGCTGACCCTTCTTGACCTTGTCACCCTTGAACACGATGACGTGTTTGCCAATTGGGATGAGATGCTCCTCTTCCTCCTCGGACTCGACGTCGCGGATGATGATGGAGCGCTTGCCCCTTACAGTCGGGCCGAAGTCTACCTCGCCGTCGATCCTGGAAATCTCGGAACCGTCCTTAGGCTTGCGTGCCTCGAACAACTCCGCGACACGCGGCAGACCACCGGTGATGTCCTTGGTCTTGGCGGCCTTTCGGGGTGTCTTGGCGATCAGGCTGCCCGCAACGATGGTGTCTCCCTCCTCCACGACGATATGCGCCCCGGACGGGATCGGATAGTTCGCGATCGGTTCACCCTTGCTGTTGGCCACGATGACCTGCGGATGTAAATCTTCCTTGTAGTCAATGACGACTAGCGACAACTGGCCAGTGGCTTCGTCCATCTCCTGCTTGATGGTCACACCCTCAATGATGTCGTGGAATTTGATCGTACCCGGTTTCTCGGAGATAATCGGCACGTTATACGGATCCCACTGAACGAACACTTCGCCCTTCTTGACCTTGCCGCCGTCCGGAATCGTGATCACGGAGCCGATGACGACATTGTAGCTTTCCAGTTCGTCGCCGGTTTTTTCGTCAATGACGAACACCATGCCGTTCTTGTTGAGGATGATATTGTTGCCATCCTCCAGTTCCACCTTGCGGAGGTCCTGATACTTCAGCAGACCCGCGTTGCGAGCCTCAATCTGCGGCTGCTTAAACACGGAGGAGGCGGTACCGCCGATGTGGAACGTACGCATGGTCAACTGCGTACCCGGTTCACCGATCGACTGCGCAGCGATGATGCCGACTGCCTCACCCATGGCCGCCAGGTTGCCGGTGGCCAGGTTGATGCCGTAGCATTTTTGACAGACACCGCGCTTGGATTCGCAGGTCAGCACGGAACGAATCCGCACCCGATCTACGCCGGCGTCGTCGATTGACTTGGCGTGCGCCTCGTCGATCACCTGCCCAGACTCGCAAAGGAATTCCTCCGGATTGATCGGGTTCGCGATGTCCTCGACCGCAGTACGGCCCACGAGGCGATCCTTCAGCTTGACCACTTCGTCCTCACCTTCGTAGATAGCTTGGCGCCAAATACCGTTGGTGGTGCCACAGTCGACCTGACTAATGATGAGATCCTGTGCCACATCGACGAGTTTACGGGTCAGGTAACCGGAGTCGGCTGTCTTCAACGCCGTATCAGCCAGACCCTTCCGGGCGCCGTGCGTCGAGATAAAGTAATCCAACACCGTGAGGCCTTCACGGAAGTTGGCGAGAATCGGTTTTTCGATGATGTCACCAGACGGCTTGGCCATGAGGCCGCGCAACCCGGACAACTGGCGAACCTGCTGGCGGTTGCCACGCGCACCGGAGTCCACCATCAACCAAACCGGATTGAACTCATCGCTGCCACCATTGTGATCCAGCACCTTGAGCATCACGTCCGCGATCTGGTCGGTGCAGTGGGTCCAGATGTCGATCACCTTGTTGTAACGTTCGCCCGGTGTGATCACACCCCGACGATACTGCTTATCAACATCCTCGATTTGCTTGTGAGCCTTTTGAATTTCCTTGGCCTTCTCGCCCGGGATGATCATGTCCTCGAAGCCCATAGAGATGCCGGCCTTGGTCGCCTCGGCGAAGCCAAGCTTTTTGAGTTCGTCGAGAACCTTGACGGTCTCTTCATGGCCGCAGTGGCGGTAACAGTTCGAAATCACATCACCCAGTGCACCCTTGTTAACAACGATGTTCGGGAAGCCAATTTCGTTCGGCCAAATCTCGCTGAACACTACTCGACCCACAGTGGTCTCGATGATCTTGTTGGTCGGGTCGCCGTAGGGCGTCTCCATTCCAATGTCCGGGTTGGCCATGCGCACCACGTCGTGGATGTGCAATGCACCGTCTTCAAACGCGAAGAGCACCTCCTCCTTCGAGCCGAACAGGCTGATGTGCTTTTGCTTCTTGCGAACCACTCCACGTGGTTCAGCGGTCAGGTAATAACAACCCAAAACGATGTCCTGCGATGGCGTGATGATCGGCTTGCCGCTGGATGGTGAGAATAGGTTGTTCGGCGCCATCATCAACAGGCGCGCCTCCATCTGTGCCTCAACGGACAACGGCACGTGCACTGCCATCTGGTCGCCGTCGAAGTCGGCGTTGTATGCACTACAGGTCAACGGGTGCAGACGAATCGCCTCACCCTCGATCAGGGTCGGTTCAAATGCCTGAATGGAAAGTCGGTGCAACGTGGGGGCGCGGTTCAGCAAAACCGGATGCTCCTTGGTCACCTCTTCCAACACGTCCCATACCTCAATGGTCTGGCGCTCAATCAGTTTCTTGGCGGATCGTACGGTATGCACGTAGCCAAGTTCCTTGAGCCGCCGAATGATGAACGGCTCGAACAAAACTAGTGCCATCTTCTTGGGCAGGCCGCACTGATGCAGCTTCAAGTCCGGCCCGATCACGATCACGGAACGGCCGGAGTAATCCACACGCTTGCCGAGAAGATTTTGACGGAAGCGACCGCTCTTGCCCTTGAGCATATCGCTCAAAGACTTGAGGGCGCGGTTGCCGGCGCCAGTGACGGCGCGACCGTGGCGACCGTTGTCGAACAACGCGTCCACTGCCTCCTGCAACATGCGCTTCTCGTTTCGGATGATCACCTCCGGCGTCTTGAGAGCCAGAAGATTCTTCAATCGGTTGTTCCGGTTGATCACCCGTCGGTAAAGATCGTTCAGGTCGGATGTCGCAAAGCGGCCACCTTCCAGCGGAACCAAGGGGCGAAGGTCCGGCGGGATCACCGGCAGCACGGTCAGTACCATCCACTCCGGACGGCTCTTGGACTTGATAAAGCCCTGGTACACCTTGATGCGCTTGGCCAATTTCTTGCGAATCTGCTTGCTGCGCGTCTCGGTCATGGCCTGTTGCAACTGATCAACACCTGCCTCCAGATCGATCAATGCCGCAGCATCATGCACCGCCTCCGCACCCATCTTGGCCACGAAAGCGTCCGGGCCGTAGGTGTCCCGAGCATCGCGGAACTCCATCTCGGTGAGTAGCTGATTTTTCTCCAGCGGCGTGTCGCCGGGATCCACCACGAGATAATCCTCGTAGTAAATGACCCGCTCGAGGTTGCGCGCGGTTACGTCGAGAACGAGACCGATGCGCGAGGGCATGCATTTGAAAAACCAGATGTGCGTCACCGGCACGGCCAGCTCGATATGGCCCATGCGCTCACGACGAACGCGTGCCTGGGTTACCTCCACACCGCAGCGGTCACAGACGACACCACGATGCTTGATCCGCTTGTACTTGCCGCACGAGCATTCCCAGTCTTTAACCGGACCGAAGATTCGCTCGCAGAACAGGCCACCCTTCTCCGGCTTGAACGTGCGGTAGTTGATCGTCTCCGGGTTCTTGACTTCACCCTTGGACCACGACCGGATGGACTCCGGTGATGCCACCGCGATGGCGACATGATCCACGTGGTTGACCTTCTCCAGTCCGAGCAACTCGCGTGAGGATTCTGCTGTATTAATCATTTTTAAACTCCTGGGGTTCCGCTTGGCCTCTGTTATTCGCCGCCCAACAACGCGTGGGGTGAGGCACTCTCCGCCTTAGCCTGGTCAACCGGGTTCGTGTATCCCA
The DNA here is from genome assembly GCA_011523195.1 of Verrucomicrobiales bacterium. GTDB lineage: Bacteria > Verrucomicrobiota > Verrucomicrobiia > Limisphaerales > UBA1096 > UBA1096. The sequence goes on along the minus strand of WTHH01000386.1, from coordinate 9,915 downwards.
CGGTCACATTCAGACCAAGCGACTGCATTTCCTTGACCAGCACGTTGAACGATTCCGGAATACCGGCCTCGAGCGCGTGGTCACCCTTGACGATGCTCTCGTAAATCCGGGTTCGTCCCTGGACATCATCGGACTTCACGGTGAGCAACTCCTGCAACATGTAGGCTGCGCCATAAGCTTCCATGGCCCACACTTCCATTTCCCCAAACCGTTGGCCGCCGTACTGCGCCTTGCCGCCAAGCGGCTGCTGTGTGACCAGTGAGTATGGGCCAACCGCGCGGGCGTGAATCTTGTCCGCCACCAGATGGCCAAGCTTGAGCATATAGGTGTAGCCCACCACGACCTCCTGGTCGATGCGCTCGCCTGTCTGGCCATCGTGAAGGTATGCCTTGCCGTGGGCAGGCAGCTTGGCCTCGTTGAGGTAGTCTCGAATCTTGTCCTCGCCGATACCGTCGAACACCGGGGTCGCAATCTTGATGCCAAGCTTTTCGCAAGCCCAGCCAAGGTGCGTTTCGAACACCTGCCCGACGTTCATGCGCGACGGCACACCCAGCGGGTTCAGGATCAGGTCAACCGGCGTTCCGTCCTCGAGGAACGGCATGTCCTCCTCCGGGATGATCTTGGCCACAACACCCTTGTTGCCGTGGCGTCCGGCCATCTTGTCACCCACGGACAGCTTGCGTTTGGAGGCGATGAACACGCGCACCGACTTGATGACACCGGTATCGATCTCGTCCCCGGCCGCCACTCGACTGGCTTGTTCCTTGTGCTTGGACTTGAGGTCGTCGAAGCGCTTGGTAAAGCCCCCGATGATCTCGAGAATCTTGTTTTTGATCGGCGACGGATCGATGGCGATCTTGTCGTAAACGAGCGACAACTTGCGCAGTAACGTCTTCGTGATCTTGCGGTTGGCCGGAATGATCACCTCGTCCGTTTCCGCGTTGGTGACGTCCAAAGGAATCTTCTCACCGAGCAGGATGTTGCTCAGGTTCTCGGTCAACTGCTCGTGAAGGTCGTTCAGTTCCTTCTTGTACTCGTCATCGAGCTGCTTGGCCTGTTTCTTGGCCTCGTTTTCCTTGGACTTGGAACCCTTCTCGTTTTCCTTTTTGGCGGAAATCTTGACGTCCATCACCTTGCCATAGACACCGGAAGGCACCTTGAGCGAGGAGTCCTTCACATCAGCAGCTTTCTCACCGAAGATAGCACGGAGCAACCGTTCTTCTGGTGCCAGCTCGGTCTCGCTCTTCGGCGTGATTTTGCCGACCAGAATATCGCCCGGTTTGACCTCGGCACCCACACGGATCACTCCGTCCATGTCGAGGTTCTTCAGTGTCTCTTCACCGAGGTTCGGGATGTCGCGGGTGATTTCCTCCGGGCCAAGCTTGGTGTCCCGTGCAGCCACCTCGTACTCGGCAACGTGGATGGACGTGTAAACGTCGTCCTTCACGATGCGTTCGCTGATACAGATGGCATCCTCAAAGTTGTAGCCGTTCCACGGCATGTAGGCGACCAGCACGTTGCGGCCAAGCGAGATTTCACCGTCCTTGGTGCAGGGGCCGTCTGCCAGCACATCACCCTTTTTGATTTTGTCGCCATTGTTGACGAGCGCCTTCTGGTTGATACACGTGCCGGCGTTGGAACGATGAAACTTGCGCAGCGTATAGACCCAGCAGCCTTCCTCGGGGCGGTGCTTGATTTTACGGCGGCCTTCCGGAATCTCCCCATTCTTGGTGATCACGATCTGGTCTGCAGTCACGGATGCCACCACACCGTCCACTTCAGAGAGAACAACCGCGTGGGAGTCCTTGGCCACCTTAGACTCCATGCCGGTGGCGACGAACGGTGATTCCGGCGTCAACAACGGCACCGCTTGGCGTTGCATGTTCGATCCCATCAACGCGCGGTTCGCGTCGTCATGCTCCAGGAAAGGAATCATGCTCGCGGCCACGGAGACCAACTGCTTCGGCGACACGTCCATGTAGTCGACCTTGTCGGTCGTGCGATCAATGAAGTCACCCCGGAAACGGCAGGTCACCAGATCAGTTGTAAACTTGCCCTTTTCATCAATCGGCTGGTTGGCCTGGGCAACATAATATTTTTCCTCAAGATCACCCGTCAGGTAATCGACCGTGTTGGTCACACGGCCCTTGGACACCTTGCGGTACGGGCTCTCAATGAATCCAAAATCGTTTACCCGGGCGAACGTGGCCAAGCTGGCAATCAGGCCGATGTTCGGGCCTTCCGGAGTTTCAACCGGGCAAATGCGACCGTAGTGGGAGGGGTGCACGTCGCGCACCTCAAACCCGGCGCGTTCACGTGACAGACCACCCGGGCCAAGCGCTGAGAGTCGGCGCTTGTGCGTCAACTCCGCGAGCGGGTTGATCTGATCCATGAACTGCGACAACTGGCTGCGGCCGAAGAAGTCGCGCACCACAGCGGACAAGGCCTTCGGGTTGATCAGCTTGGCCGGCGTCATGGTGTCCAACTCCTGATCAAACAAAGTCATGCGCTCCTTGACCAATCGCTCGGTACGGGCCAAGCCGACACGACACTGGTTGGCCAAGAGTTCGCCCACCGTACGCACACGGCGGCTACCCAAGTGATCAATATCGTCAATCGTTCCATCACCCAACTTGAGACGGAGCAGGTACTTGGTCGCCTCGACCAAGTCCTCCTTCATCAACGTGCGGGAACCATCGTCGCCCTTCAGGCCAAGTTTCTGGTTGATCTTGTAGCGCCCCACGCGACCCAAGTCGTAGCGCTTGGAATCGAAGAACAGACGCTTCACGAGCGCGCGGGCGTTGGCCGGGGTCGGCGGATCGCCGGGGCGCAGGCGCTTGTAAATCTCCTTCAAGGCTTCCTCCTCATTGTGAGTCGGATCCTTGGCCATGCAGCGGATGATCAGGCCCTCGTCGCTAGACACATCGACGATCTGGATTTTCTTCACGCCCAGTTCGCTGATGCGCTTGACGACTGCCTTGGAAAGCGGCTCGAACGCGCGTGCGACAACAATGCCCTTGGTCGGCTCGACTAGGTCACTGATGAGTACCTTGTTCTCGAGGTCATCCATCTTCTCCGCCTTCTTGGTGGTGACCTCTTCAATCTTATAAAATGTGTTCAACAACGAGGCGTCGCTGCTGGTGTCCTCCCCCTCGAGGAAGTTGATCGCACGAAGGAAGGTGGTGATCAAAAACTTGCGACGACGCTTCTTCCGGTCGAGGTAGACGTACAGCATGTCGCTGGTGTCGAACTGCGCCTCGAACCATGAACCGCGGTCAGGGATGATCCGGAACGAGTTCAGCGTCTTGCCGTTCGGGTGTTTGGTCGCCTCGAACGCCACGCCCGGCGAGCGGTGCAACTGGCTCACGATCACGCGCTCAGCGCCGTTGATCACGAAACTGCCCTGTGGGGTGATGAGCGGGATTTCCCCCATGAAAACACGCTCTTCCTTGGTCCCTTTTTCGTCCTTGAGACGAAAGATCACGTGCAACGGAGAGCCGTAGGTCTGCCCCTCGTCGATGCACTCCAGCCAGTCCATCTTGGGCGCGCCGATCACGTAGTGCTCATAATTGAGAACCACCTTTTCGTCGTAACTCTCGACCGGGAAAATTTCATTGAACACGGCCTCCAAGCCGATGTTCTCCCGTTTCTCCGGACTGACTTCCGCCTGGAGAAACTCGTGGTAAGAATTCACCTGCACCTCGATGAGGTTTGGTGGGGCAATGATCTCGTTGATCTTGCCGAAGTTAACGCGCTCTTTCGCTTTGCTAGGCATTGATATTGTGGGGGGTATGGGCCCGGCTACCAGCCGGGGGTTTTTCGGACACTAAAAAACGACAAATACGCTCTCCGTTCCGCGCGGGGACCGTCTTCATCTCAAACGACAACCGGCCATCGAGGCCGTATAAAGTTTTCTTTCTTCCCAAAAGCAGGAATTGCAAAAGGCCGGGGGCGCTTGGCCCCCGAACCCAAATGCATGTTACTTGAGCTCGACGGCTCCGCCGGCTTCCTCAAGCTTGGCCTTGGCGGCTTCGGCTTCGTCCTTGGGGACGCCTTCCAAAACAGCCGCCGGGGCGCCTTCCACCAGTCCCTTGGCTTCCGCCAAGCCCAGACCGGCTTTGACTTCGCGCACAGCCTTGATGACCTGAATCTTCTTGCCGCCATCACTCGTGAGGACGACGTCGAACTCGGTCTTTTCTTCAGCCGGCGCGGCATCACCTCCGCCACCACCGCCTGCGGCCGCAACCGCAACCGGGGCCGCAGCGCTGACGCCCCATTTTTCTTCCAGTGCCTTGACCAAGTCAGCAGCCTCAAGGACTGTCAACCCGCTCAACTCTTCTACGATTTTGTCTATGTCTGCCATTGTATCAACTTAGTTTCGTCGCCCCCGGAGCCCCGGGGATTTAAGTGCGCAGACCGCGCACCGACGAGTTACTCTTGTTGGATTTCCTCCCGGCACTCGCCGGGACGAAAATTCGTTAAAAATTCGCCTACTCTTCGGCGAACTTGGCCCGCACAACGCGGGCAAGGCTCGAGCCCGGCTCGACCAACGTCCGGACCAGTTTGCTGGCCGGTGCCTGAATCGTGCCCAGAAGCTTGGCCCGCAGCTCGTCGAGCGACGGCAGATCCGCCAAGGTCTTGATCTGGTCGGCATCCAGCCGTTCGTCGTCCAGAAAACCGAAGTGCCATTCCGGTTTCTCGAATTCCGACCTAAAATTTTTCAGCACCTTGGCAGCGCCGGTGATCTCGCCCTCGCCGGTGACAGCAGCCAACTGGCCGGCCAACGCTTGGCCAAGGTCCTCGACCCCGGTCTCTTGGGCGGCGATCTTGAAAATGGAATTCTTGACGACGTGCATCTCGGAGTTGCAATCGGCCAAGCGATTGCGCAGTTCCTCGAACTGATCCACCTTCAACCCCTCGTAATTGACAACGATGAAGTAGGGACTGTTCTTGAGCCGCTCGACGTATTCCTGAGTAATGAGTTTTTTATCTTCTCGCATGGTTTCGCTTTCCTTTCCGTGTTAGGCCGCCTTGAGGATTCCCCTCAGGTCCAGCGGGATTCCCGGACTCATGGTTGACGAGAGCACGCAGTTCTCGATGTAGCGCCCCTTGGCCGCCGACGGCTTGGCCTTTATAATCTCGTCGATGATCGTGTTGGCGTTGTCCGCGATCTGGTCGGCGGAAAAGGATACCTTGCCAGCGAGCACCTGAATGTTCGCGCCCTTGTCGAGCTTGTACTCGACACGGCCGGCCTTCACTTCCTGAACCGCCTTGGCAGTGTCGTCTGTCACGGTGCCGGTCTTGGGGTTGGGCATGAGGCCGCGCGGGCCAAGCACCCGGCCCAGCTTGCGCACCTCGGCCATGGCCTCCGGCGTCGCGATTGCCACGTCAAACCCGGTCCAACCGCTGGTGACCTTTTCGATGTATTCCTCGAAGCCGACGAACTCGGCCCCGGCATCCTTGGCCGCTGTGGCCGCCTCGCCCTCCTTGGCGAAGACCAGCACCTTGACCTCCTTGCCGCTGCCGTGGGGCAGACGGACGGTGCCACGGATCATCTGGTCGGTCTTGCGCGGGTCGATGGTCATCTTGAAGGCGATCTCGATTGATTCGTCGAACTTGGCCTTGGGAAATTTCCCGAGCAGCTCCGCAGCTTCCGCCACGGAATAACTCTTTCCGGGCTCGACCATCTCGAGCGCCTTGCTGAATCGTTTGCTTGTTTTCTTTGGCATTTTTCTGGGCGCGGTACTGACGGGCCTCTCGGCTCTCCCGCTGTTTTCAGATTATTCCACAACCTCGAGCCCCATGGAGCGGGCAGTGCCGGCAATCATGCGGGCCGCCATCTCGGGGTCCCGGGCATTCAAGTCCGCTTTCTTCGTTTCCACGATCTCGAGCAACTGCTTTTTGGTCACCTTGCCGACTTTTTTCTTGTTCGGCTCACCGGAACCGGCCGCGATCTTTGCCGCCTTCTTGAGCAGCACCGCTGCTGGCGGAGACTTGGTGACAAATGTGAACGACTTGTCCTGGTAAACCGTGATGACCACCGGAATCACCAGTCCGGCCTGGTCCTTGGTCACTGCGTTGTATTGCTTGCAGAACTCCATGATGTTCACACCGTGTTGACCAAGCGCGGGGCCCACCGGCGGGGCCGGGTTCGCTTGGCCTGCCGGGATCTGCAGCTTGATGTATCCTGAAACTTTCTTCGCCATTCTCGTTTTCTTTTTAAATTATTTTATTCACGCTTAGCCAAGCGCTTGGCCAAGCAACCGGGTTAGCCCTTGTCGACCTCCCAGTACTCGACATCCACCGGGGTGTTTCGGCCAAAGATGTTAACCGTCACCTTGAGTCGGCCCTTCTCCGGGTCGATCTCCTCAACGATGCCGTTGTTGCCCTCGAACGCGCCGTGGTTGATCTTCACGGTCTCGCCCACTTCAAATTCTACCTTCGGCCGCTCAAGATCCTCGGAGTCAGCGATGCGGGCCTTGATGTCCGCTATCTCCTCGTCCGGCGTCGGCTCCGGCTGGTCACCACCCACGAATCCAATGGCACCTGGGGTGTCCTTGATGAAATTCATCGGCTCGGGAATGATCTTGTGATCGTCATCCCGCAGGTTCACATGGATGAAGACGTACCCGGGGAACAGTTTCTTCATCGAGACCTTTTTCTCACCCCCACGAACGTCCACCACCTTTTCCTTGGCGACAAACACCTCCTCGATGTACGCGCCCATCTCCTCCACATCAACGCGCTTATTGATGCTGTCGAGCACCTTTTGTTCCTGCCCTGAGAGGGTATGAATAATGTACCAAGCGTGTGCCATGCGTTACTCGAATCTCAGGCCTAAACCGCGTTCACCAGGTAGTCCAGAAGGACTTGCTGAATGAAAAAGTCGCCCAAAAACAGGTCAGCCAAAAATGTGAATGTCCCCAGTAGGAACACGGCCACCAGCACCATCCACGTTGAGCCCCTCAACTCGTCACGGGTCGGCCAGGAGCATTTCGTTAATTCCTCACGTGTCTGGAGGAAGAAAATGCGGATGCGATCCAGCCATCCCTTTTTCTTCGCTACAAAGAGGATCAGTAGCAGGATCGCTCCAATGATCGACCACTCGATGATCCAATCCTGTAAATTTCCTGACGGGGCGCTCGCGGGACCCGCTGTTGCTGGCGTCTCCGCCGTTGCGGTCGGTGCCGCACTGTTGTTTGTCTCATTCATGTTCGAACTTTCTTTTTTCAGTTCTCCCGGTGTTTGGCGGAGGGGGAGGGATTCGAACCCCCGGAAGCTTGCGCTTCAACGGTTTTCAAGACCGCCGCATTCGACCACTCTGCCACCCCTCCGGTATGGGGTTGTTAAATCAATTGGCAGGACGGGAGGGATTCGAACCCCCAACAGACGGTTTTGGAGACCGTTGCTCTACCAATTGAACTACCGTCCTACTCAGGTATAAACCCATCCGCGGGGCGACTGCTCTCGCCGCCGCCCCGCGCAAAAGGTTTACTCGACGACCTCGGTCACCTGACCGGAGCCGATCGTGCGGCCGCCCTCGCGGATGGCGAAGGTTAAGCCCGCCTCCATGGCAACCGGCTTGCCCAACTCTACCGAGACGGTCACGTTGTCACCCGGCATCACCATCTCGGTGCCTTCCGGCAGGGTCAACGAACCGGTCACGTCAGTCGTACGGAAGTAGAACTGCGGACGGTAGTTGGTGAAGAATGGCGTGTGACGGCCACCTTCCTCCTTGTTTAACACGTAAACTTGCCCCTTGAACTTGGTATGCGGCTTGATGGATCCCGGCTTGGCCAGCACCTGGCCACGCTCGACTTCCTCCTTCTTGATACCGCGCAGCAAAACGCCGACGTTCTCACCGGCACGTGCCTCGCTCAGCAACTTGCGGAACATCTCAAGGTCAGTGGCCGTGGTCTTCTGCACATCACGCAAACCCACGATTTCAACTTCGTCCATCTTGTTGATGATACCGCGCTCGACACGGCCGGTCACCACGGTGCCTCGGCCTTCAATGCTGAACACGTCCTCGATGCACATCAGGAACGGCTTGTCGACGTCGCGCTCCGGCTCCGGAATCGCGGTGTCGCAGGCTTCAAGCAGTTCTCCGATGGCGTTGACCCACTTTTCCTCGCCGTCCAGCGCGCCCTGTGAGGCGCAACGGACGATCGGAGTGTCGGCCGGGAAATCATACTTCGTGAGGAGATCCTTGATTTCCTCCTCAACCAACTCGAGCATTTCCTCGTCTTCCACGAGGTCGCACTTGTTGAGTGCCACGACTAGCGCCGGCACACCCACCTGACGGGCCAGGAGAACGTGTTCCTTGGTCTGGGGCATCGGGCCCTGCGAGGAATCCACCACTAGGATCGCGCCGTCCATCTGGGCGGCACCGGTGATCATGTTCTTCACGTAGTCGGCGTGACCCGGGCAGTCAACGTGCGCGTAGTGGCGCTTTTCGCTCGAATACTCCACGTGTGACGCAGCAATGGTCACCGTCTTGGATTCATCGCGAACCGTACCTCCCTTGGTGATGTCTGCGTAGGAGATCGGCTCCGCCAATCCCTTCTTTGACTGCACATCCACAAGTGCCGCGGTAAGCGTGGACTTACCATGGTCAACGTGACCAATAGTACCAATATTTACGTGAGGCTTTTCACGTTGGAACTCTTCTTTTGCCATTCGATTTTCTTTTGTTGGTTGGTTCGTTACTTACTTTACGAACAAATTCTCTATTTAATGGAGCCCATGACCAGGATTGAACTGGTGACCTCATCCTTACCAAGGATGTGCTCTACCAACTGAGCTACATGGGCATCCGCGCTGGGCCCGTTCACTCTAGCCCCGTTCGAAGCGCCAAAAAACCACTTGCCTCCCTGTCAATCTGTAAGTAACTGGGAGCCAATGGCTTAGCGATCCTCACACGCCCCAAAAGGGAAGACAATCTAGTTGCGCTCATCCTCCCCGTCAACGCTTTTTTTTGGTTTTTCCCAAAAAAAATGCCTTACGCCGGTTTCTTGATGTTCACCCAGGCGTGCACATGGGGGTCGCCCCGGAAAAACCACAGGCATTCCGGTCCCTCAATCTGCCAGACATCCCAGACCTTGTCGTCCCCGATGTCGTGATTCTTGTAAAACGCCATGTGCAGATGATCAAATCCACCGGCCTCAACCAGTTTCATCGCCTCTTTAGCGTCTTTTTTCCGAAACATGGCGAGCAAATCGTTCATGGTTTTGCGAACCTGTCCTTTCTGGTCGGCGCTTAACTCCGACATCGGGATGCCCGGCAGTCCCTCTTTTTTGCCGGTCAACGCCACGGTCTTAGTCCCCTGTTCGGGTCGGCTTCTGCCTAAAAGCGCTATTTTACGCTGTTTTCCGTCCATCATGGCGTATACTTTGTTGGCCTGCTTGGCCTGATACCAGTAGACGTTACCGGGGTGGTCCTTGGTCTCGTTAAAGCTACGGGCAGCGTGGCCGTAGAAAATCGGACCGCCGAACGCCTCCCCCTCAACGGCATCGCCGTCACAACGGCGCGTGCAATGACGCCCGGTCAGCACAAATTCGAACTTCCCAGTGTTCGGCTTACCGAACAGCGCCACTGAGGTGCTCTCAAATCCTTCGCCCTCAGAGTCGTGCAGCACTTGGCCAAGCACCGTCTTGGCATACTCCTCACTATGCAGTTTGAGGAAAATCTCCTTCACCAACGCCACCTGATCCTTGCCGAAAATCTCACCGATGCTCCGCTTGGTGATGCTCCAGTTGTTGTCGACTTTCTCGCGCAGCGGATGGTCGAACGGCCGGGCGACCACTTTTTTCTGCTCATCATTCAGGCTCCCGTAAAGCTGGGCGACCAAGGTTTCCGAGTTGGCCTTCTTTTTTGCCGCTTGGCCAAGCGGGGGCGCTGCCAACGCAGCAGAGC
>WTHH01000510.1 GCA_011523195.1 Verrucomicrobiales bacterium | reverse complement strand
CGACCAGGCGTTGGTCGATGCCCCCTGCTCCAACACCGGGGTGATGCGGCGGCGACTCGACCTGCGTTGGAGAATTACCCCGGAGGAAACCCGCTACCTCACCGACATCCAACTTTGGCTGCTCGCCCGAGCGGCTGGATTCGTGCGTCCCGGGGGTGCGCTTGTCTACAGCACTTGTAGCATCGAGCCGGAGGAAAACGAGCAGATCGTAAAACGATTCCTCGAGGAAAACACGGGATGGCAACTGGAAATGGAACGTACGCTGCACCCCGTCGAGGATCACACAGATGGAGCCTACGCCGCCCGGTTGACCAAGGACTGATCCGCTAGGCGGGAGCCATCGGGTTGTGGGCGAATTGGTACTCCGCAACCACGCTACCCCCGACGAGGTGTTCCTGAATGATCCGCTCGAGCACGTCCGGGGTGCAGGAGTGATACCACGTGCCCTCCGGGTACACGACCACGATCGGGCCGTTGACGCACGCGCGAAGGCAGTTGGCCTTTGTACGGAACACCGCCGGCTCACTCCCAACGAGGTCGAGTTCCTTCAGTCGTTTTTTCAAAAACGCCCACGACTCGAGGCCGGCCTCCTTCGCGCAACACTTCGGCTCGCTTTGGTCAGCGCAAAGAAAAATGTGGCGCTTGAACTTTTCCAGCCCAAGCGCCGCGGAAACTTTTTGCATTTGCTCGTCGGCCACGCCTACTGGGTTGGCTTTAGTTCACGCACCCAGATGTTGCGGTAGCGCACCGGATTGCCGTGATCCTGCAATTGAATGTGACCAGGGCCGTGCTCGCGGTAGGGGCGTGTCCGCTTGTGGCCGAGCATGCCCGGGATGTCCACGCCGTGCTGCACCACCACGCCGTTGTGCAGTACTGTGATCCTGGCTTTCTTCACCACCTTGCCGCCCTTAAATTCCGGCATCTCGAAAATGATATCGTACGCCTGCCACTCACCCGGAGGCCGGGTGGCGTTCACGCGCGGAGGCCGATAACCGTAAAGCGAACCGGCCTGCCCGTCAGGGTAAGTCAGGTTGTCGTAGTTATCCTGCACCTGCACCTCGTACAAGCCGGCGAGAAACACCCCGGAGTTGCCCCTTCCCTGACTGCTGCCCTTGACCTCTGTCGGCGCAGCCCACTCGATGTGCAACTGCACGCTGCCAAATTTTTGTTTCGTGCGGATGGTTCCGGATTTTTTCTGGCATTCAAAAAAACCGTCACCCATCTTCCACTTGGGCGCGTTACCCTTCCCGTCTTCCCACGCATCGAGGTTGTTGCCGTCGAACAGAACTATGGCATCGGACGGTGGCGTGCCGGGATTGTCGACCGGCGAAATGGTGCCGGGATTGATCTGGCGAGGCTGCGGTCGGAACGGATCGTGCACCACCCACGGTGTGCCGGGAATTTTCGGCGTGTCGGTGTAACCGAAACGAACACCGAGCAGGGAGTCGAGTTTGACCACTCGATAGTTGCTCATGTCACTGGCACGATTATTGGTGGAGATGCCGCCCCGATAGGAGACCAAGCCGATGATGTCCGACTTACCGAGGCGCGTCCACTTATCGCCACTGCGGTATTCGTAAATGAAAAACGCCCCGTCGAAGCCAATCCGAACATCCGCCTCGCCTGACACTTCCGCCTCGCCGACCACGGTTCGCTGTCCGTCGCGGGAGCGGATCGCACGGATCGTCCCGTCCAAACGAAAAACGGAAGCGTGGTTGCCATCGCCCGAGCTTAGATAGACGCCCCCGGCCCCCCCTATGGTAACCTCCTGCACCACACCCTGCACGAGCCCGCCCACTTCCCGACTACGCACCTCCCAGCCTGCGCCGTTTGAAATGTCCCGGAAATCGCTCCAACCGTCCTTGGAGAAATCTTTGTCCTCGAAGATGACTTCGTTGAGCGCTTGGCCTGAAATCAGGCTCAAACCAAGCGTAACCACTGCAAATATCGCTTTTTTGTTCATTGTCAGTAAAATCGGGGCGGCAGTTGTAGCCGCTTGGCTAATTGGACTCCATCATAAAAAAGTGAAATTGCCGATGAAAAGGGCTTGATTCGGTTGGATGCTTTGCCTACTTTTTCCGCCCTTTTTTTGGGAGGAAGGGCCAATCACAGATGCAAAGAAAACCGAAATCCATCAAGACCCGTAAGGCGGTCGCCAAACGTTTCAAGATCACCGGCTCTGGCAAAATTGTCCGGAATCGCCCCGGTAAACGACATCTTTTGGCTAGCAAGAATGCCAAGCGCCGCCGCAAGCTCGGCACCGCCACCCTCGTCGACAAGACCGACCACGCCCGTGTACTGGAGAACCTCCCGTTTTCCCATTAATTAATTTCTGTAACAGACAATGAGAGCTACAAACGCAGCCGCCTCCCGCAAACGCCGCAAGCGCACCCTCGAAGCCGCCAAGGGCTTTCGCCTTCGCCGCTCCAAGCTTTACCGCTACGCCAAGGATGCAATCGAGCACGGCCGCCAATACGCCTACCGCGATCGCAAAAACAAGAAGCGCACCTTCCGCGCCCTTTGGAACCTGCGCATCAACGCCGCCACCCGCGAAGCCGGCATTACGTACAGCCGTTTCATCGAGGGCCTGAAGGCAGCCAACGTCGATGTGAACCGCAAGGTCCTCGCCGACCTGGCTGCGACCGACTCCGCCGCATTCGGCGAGTTGATCAACACCGCTAAGGGTGCACTCGAGGCCAAGGGCTAAGCCACAGCCAAGTTTGACTTTTTACACGGGCGGCTTTTAATGGCCGCCCTTTTTGTTTTTGGAGAAACTGTTCCGAATGGCCTTCACCGACCAAATCGACCCGATCAAGGATGCCGCCCTGCAGGCGCTGCAGGCCGCCGACAGTCTGGCTGGACTGGATGATGTCCGCGTCCAGTACCTCGGCACCAACGGCCAATTCACCGGTCTGCTCAAGCAGATGGGTAGCCTTTCCAAGGAGGAACGCCCTGCCGCCGGCAAGGCAGTCAACCAGGCGAAGATTGCGTTGACCGAAACGCTCAACCGCCGACGCGAGGAGCTGGAACTGGCGGAGGCCGCTCCAAAACATGCCACCGACTTCACCGCCCCGGGCCGACGCCGGCCGCTGGGCAAAAAACATCCGCTCTCACAGGTGACCGAGGCCATCGTGCGTAGCTTCCGCAAAATTGGCTTCGCCGTGGCCGACGGCCCCGAGATCGAGACGGAACACTACTGCTTCGACGCGCTCAATACCCCGGCCGACCACCCTGCCCGAGACACGCAGGACACTTTTTTCCTCAACACCAACGAGCGACCGCTCCTGCGCACGCACACCTCCTCGGTTCAGATTCGCGTTATGGAAAAGACGCCGCCGCCGGTGCGCATCATCGTGCCGGGCCGCGTTTATCGCCGGGACACGGCAGACGCCACGCACAACCCCACTTTTCATCAGATTGAAGGGCTGTACGTCGACAAAAACGTCACCGTTGGCGACCTCAAGGGCACGGTGGAGTTTGTCTTCAAGGAACTGCTCGGCAAGGAAGTGAAGCTGCGATTCCGGCCACACTACTTTTCCTACACTGAACCGAGCCTCGAGATCGATTTTAGCAGTCCGCTCGTCCGCAAAATGGGCAAGGAATGGCTCGAGATCGCCGGCTGCGGCATGGTGCACCCTCGGGTGTTTGAGAATGTCGGCTACGATCCCGAGCAGTGGAGCGGCTGGGCATTCGGCTTTGGCATCGAGCGCATCGCGATGATCCGCTACGGCATCAACGACATCCGCCTTTTCTACGAAAACGACAAACGCTTCCTCGAGCAATTCTAGCGCTTGGCTAAGCGGGTCTAGCTTGGTTTGCAAAAAAACTCCACAACCATCTGAATGCGCTTGATTGGCGTTTCCTAATTGTTACTTTTCGGCCTCTGTCGTGGGATGGCCCACGGTGATTGACAACTCCCCAGTAAATCCAAACCTTCGTGAAAATTTTTGCCGGTAGTTCGAACCTGCCCCTGGCCGAGTCCATTTGCAACATGATCGGCATCGAGCCGGGCAAGATTACCCTCAAAGCGTTCCCTGACGGGGAGACGTTTACCAAGATCGAGGAGAACGTCCGCGGCGAGGATGTGTTCGTGGTGCAATCCTCCTGCCCCCCAACGAATCATCACCTGATGGAGTTGTTCATCATCATCGACGCGCTCAAGCGAGCCAGCGCCGACCGCATCACCGCAGTGATGCCGTTCTACGGCTACGCCCGGCAGGATCGCAAGGATCAACCGCGCGTCCCGATCTCGGCCAAGCTGGTGGCAAACCTTCTGGTGGCAGCCGGCGCGAACCGGCTCCTCACAATGGATCTACATGCCCAGCAGATTCAGGGCTTTTTTGACATCCCGGTGGATCATCTATACGCATCGCCGGTAATGTTTGATTACCTGAAATACAACAAAAACGGGGATCTAGTGGTGGTCAGTCCGGATGTAGGCGGATTGAAGATGGCCCACGCCTACTCGGAAATGCTTTCGGCCGATCTCGCCATCGTGGCCAAGCGCCGCACCAGCGCCACGGAGACAGAGTCGGTGGGAATCATCGGTGAAATCGATGGAAAACACGCACTTTTGGTTGATGACATCACCGAAACCGCCGGGACACTCGTCAACGCGGCGGCGATTCTCAAGG
>WTHH01000023.1 GCA_011523195.1 Verrucomicrobiales bacterium | reverse complement strand
ACCCTCGCCGATTCGAAGATTCAACCGCGTTGGTTACGGGTTGAACGCGTGGTCAGGCTGGGTGAAATGCCCCCGGCGAAAAAAAAGCCGCTAACGGCTGAACAGCGGGCACTGGTTCGGGGGTGGTTTCGGGATAATTACATTCTCAGAAACGGTGCGGAGCACATTGGCGCAACACCGCTTCGGCGATTGTCCCGTTATGAGCTGATCAACACGCTTGAGGATCTGCTCCATGTTTCGCTGAAACGCCCGTATGTGTTTAGCCCGGAGTTCCCGGCGTTGTTGGATTCCACGCTCGAGTCGGTTTTGCCACCCGATGTGCCCGGAGAGTCCGGGTTTTTCAACGATGCCGACCAACTTGCCAGTGGCAAGCTGCCGGTGTTGAGGTTAACTCAGGCATACGACTACGCGCTTCAATCCTTTGTTCAGTCGGCCGAGGCGCGTGAACGGGTGTTTGGGTTTGCAAATGAGCCGAATGAATTAAGCCAAGCCCGTGCAGGGGAGATTTTGCAACGATTCACGCTTCGGGCGTTTCGAGGTTATCGCAACGAAGCCAACGAGCAATTGGTTCAGCAGGCGTACTTGGCCAAGCGCCGGGAATCTCCGCCGGTGGAGTCGCTGTTGCACGCGATGAAGACGGCGCTTGTGTCACCGGCGTTCCTTTACCGGATGGAACAAGCCCGAGACAGCGAGGTTCCCTACGCTGTCAGTGGCGAGGAACTTGCCGTGCGACTGTCCTATTTTCTCTGGGGCAGTATGCCGGATGAGGAACTGTTCCGCTTGGCCAAGCGCGGCGAGCTGGACGACGACGAGGTGTTGCTTGGCCAAGTGCAGCGGATGCTTCAATCGCCCAAACGGATTGCGTTATCGGAGAATTTTGCAGGTCAGTGGCTTGGCTTCCGTGAACTTTGGCATAACAAGGCATTCTACCGGAACGAGGCTTGGAACCGTGGTGTCTACGATGAGTTACTGTTCTTTTTTGACGAGTTGGTGAAATCGGACCGCAGCGTGCTGGAGTTGATCGACTCGGACTGGGTGTACCAGAGCAACTACACCGGAGTTAGCACACCCGGCAAGGGGCATGCGTTTGAGAATCGGCACGACGATATCCTGGCTGTGCGCCGGAAGCGGCCGCCGGGAATTCAGGAGCGTTTTTATGATCCGCCCCGGCTGCTGAAAGTGAACAGCGAACAACGGGGCGGTGTGATCACGACCGTGGGCATCATGCGGTTGACTTCGCCCCCCGAGAAAACCAACCCAATCCGTCGAGGTGTCTGGATGCTCGACAAGATTATCGGTCGGAAAATGCACGCGCCGGAAAACATACCCGCACTGAGCCAAAGCGAAACGGTGAACGGCAAAAAACTGGATGACCTGGCCGACATCCTGAAGGCGCACACGAGCAAGGCGGTTTGTGTGAGTTGTCACAAGCACATCGACCCGATTGGACTGGGCCTTGAGCAGTTCGGTCCCTACGGAAAGTGGCGGGAGCAGTACGGGAACAAGCGTCCGGTCAAGGCCAGGGGTGAGTTTCCAAACGGAGGCACATTCACCACGCCAAAGGAAATGAAACGGGTGCTGTTCGATGAATACCGGGCCGAGATCATTCGTAATATCGCGAGACAAATGTTTGCCTATGCGCTTGGCCGCAAGCTGGAGCCGCACGACCGGCCGGCGGTGGATCGAATTTGCGAAGAGTTAAAATCGAACGGATATAAAATGAACACACTCATCGAGCAGATCGTATTGAGTAAACAATTTCGCCTAAGACAGGACGAGCCATGAGTCGAAAATCGTATCTCATTCCAAGACGGACTTTTTTGCGGGGCATCGGTGCGGCGTTGGCGTTGCCATCGTTGGAGATCATGTCTCCGGCGGTCAGTTACGCGAAGGCAAGGCCTGCAACCGGGCAGGAAAACCTGAGGCTTTGCGTCCTATTCAAGGGCGCGGGTGTAAATCCGAGTTCGTGGGATATCACAGGGGGAACCGAAACGGATTTCGAGCTTTCCAAAATTCTTTCGCCAATTGAGAAAAACAAGGGCGACGTCGTTATCCTGAGCAACATTGATGCGGACCAGCGGGCCAATGGCGGACACGAAAACGTGGCACTGACATTTATGACCGGTGAGTTGCGCAAGTCGCGCCTCGTGCAGCAGCAGTCGTTCGATCAGGTTATCGCGGATCATGTCGGAGCCGGGACACCTGTTAAATCGTTGGCACTCCGGAGCGACACTTATCTTGACGCGAAAGACCCGTCCGAGAACTTCCTGTCGTACGACGCGGAAGGTCGTGCGTTGCCGGTGGAGAACAGACCGGAACTGGTGTTTAACCAGTTGTTCCGCGGGCTCAACAGTCGGAGTTACCGGGACAAAACTTCAAGTGTGCTGGATCAGGTCAGGGACAGCCATAGGTCGATCGCCCGTAAGGCAAGCCGGCGCGACCAGCAGGTGCTTGAGCAATATTTGCAATCCGTTCGAGATGTCGAACGGGAGATTGAGCAGTTTCAAAATCAAAGCAACGCAGAACGGGATGCGAAACTGCGACTGATAAAACCGATACCGGCAGCGACGAATTTAGCCCAGCGAATGAGGGCCATGCTCGACCTTATTGCATTGGCGTTCTGGACAGACATGACACGAGTCAGCACGCTGATGATGTCCCATACGGAGAGTCGCGCGGTGTACGATTTCATCGGGGTGAACGACGAACTTCATGCGTTGTCCCATTTTGTTCGCACGAAAAACCGTTCATCCGGCCTGGACGGTTACGACCGGATCAATCAATGGCACACGGAGCAGTTCGGCTACTTCCTCGACAAACTCAAGTCACTGGAGGACGGCGAGGGGACGGTGTTTGACAATTCGATCGTGCTTTACGGTTCGGGAATCAAGCATGGGGATTACCATTCGGTCAGCGATCTGCCGTTGGTGCTTGGTGGTGGTGGCGGCGGGCAGATCAAGACCGGTCGGTTTGTGAAATACCCGAACACGCCGAACAGCAATCTTCACCTGAAAATCATGGAGATGATGGGCGTGCAACGGGAGCAATACGGCAACTCCACCGACGTCCTGCCGGGCATCAGCGAAATGGCAGGGTTGGCTCCGAAATACGTTGATGATGGTTCATGGAAAATCACTCGCGACAAGGACGGCGAAATTACCCTGAAAGGGATGCTGAAAATCAAGGTGTCCGCAAACGACCTGAACCTGTACCTGCTACAACTATCGACAGGCGACGAAGTCGAGGTGCGCCTCAGTTTCGGCAATATTCACAACCTAAAGATTGATGCCTGCGTCGGCTCAGTGGTCGATATGGAGGGGCAGTACACGGTCAGGGACGGGAAAAAAGTGATCACCAAGGTCACCCGTTGCAAACGGCTTTAGCGGTTTGGCGGAGTTTTAATTCGTTTTATTTTTAAGGCTGACGAGCGCAAAGACGGTCACGTTTACCACCACGCCGCAGAAGCCGATGTCGGCCAGTTGCTTTAACCGGGTGAACATTCCAACCACGGCGGAGTCGCTGCCGGTGATAATCGCTGGTATTGGGCTGAACATGAGGACGACCAGCATCCCGGCGATGATCCCGGCGATGGCTCCCTCTCGTGAGCCTCGCTTGAGGAACAGCACATCGATCGTGACCGGTAGTAACTGGCTCGAGAAGGCGATCGCGAGGATGCTCATTGGCATGATCATGCCAATCGGGTCGAAACTCTCGCTGCTGCGGCTGATGAACACCATGCCAAGAGACAATACCGTCGCTGCGAAGATCACGCCGCGACCGACCCACAACCGGCTTTTCTCCGAGGCGCCCGGGCGCAGGACGCCTCCGTAAATATCACGGGTCAGCACGGCGCTCATTGCGTGCAGATTGCTGTCGGCCGTGCTCATCGCCGCGGCCATGATCGCAATGATGATCAGTGTGCCGAGCAGTAGTCCGGCGGGGCCAAGCAACTCAGGGAGGTGGCGCTTGAGGACGACGACCATGATTTGATCAAAGTCACGAGGGCCGGTGCCGACGTCCGGATGGGGCAGGGGTTGGGCGCCGTTGGCCAAGCGCTTGGCCAAGTCGGCCTCGATGAGGGGTGTCGCCTGACCGTCGGATTGCACTTGGTATTCGAAGACTCCGTCAGCATTGGGCTTGGCCAAGGGATAGAGCACCTGCCCGCCAAGTCCCACGAGCATCACGCCGAACAAAAAACAGGCGGTGAGACCAAGCGCGAAGATAACCGCGCTACGCCGGAGTGCATTGGCCGACTTGGCCGCGTAAAATCGCATCCACTGTGCCGGTTGGATCATCGAGCCAAGCGCACCAAAGATGCAGAGGGTGAACATTTTTTCCGGTGTGAACGAGCCGGTCGTGCCGGGGACAGAGAGGGAGGTGTGCGGTAGGTCATTGACTTTTTCAAAAAATGCCGATGGACCACCCAGTGCCGCCACGGCGGCCAATCCTGCGAGGAGCATCCCGGTCATCAGCAACGCCCCCTGCAGTGCATCGGTCCACGCCACACTGCGCATGCCTCCGATCATGATGTAGAGCATCGTCACTAGTGACAGGAGGCAGGCCCCGATTTCGAACGCGTGTTCCCCGGCAAAAAGGCGTTCGGAAATGATCCCTCCAGCCTGAATCTGAATGAC
>WTHH01000556.1 GCA_011523195.1 Verrucomicrobiales bacterium | reverse complement strand
GAACAACAGAGCCAGTGGGAGTTCGGCGATCTGTTTGAACATAAATCCGAACCACCCGCCGAGACCAAAAAGGTTTATTCGGTCGCGGAACTGAATCGTCGCGCCAGAAATTTACTGGAGAATCAACTAGGCGATGTCTGGGCTGAGGGGGAGGTCTCAGGTCTGCGCCATCATTCCTCTGGTCACAGCTATTTCGCGATAAAGGACGATAGCGGACAGGTGAGTTGCGCATTATTTCGTGGAACATCAAGCGAGAATCGCACCCACCTGAAAGACGGGGCGATGGTTTTGGTTCAAGCACAAGTGACCATCTACGAGCCACGCGGTCAGTATCAGTTGATCGTTCGCAAGGTTGAGCTGCAGGGAAGGGGGGCGCTGCAGGCTAAATATGAACAATTAAAAGCCAAGTTACACGAGGAAGGCTTGTTTTCCGCTGAACGCAAACGCGCGCTCCCGGAGTATCCTGCGAGAGTCGGTATCGTTACTTCACCTACGGGAGCGGCGTTGAGGGATGTGCTCCATGTCGTCGAGCGGCGAAATCGTTCTCTTGAGTTGGTGTTGGAACCCTGCCGGGTTCAGGGCGAAGGCGCGGCTGATGAGATGGTGGATGCTTTGCGTCGATTGAATCATTGGAGCCATAAAAACTGGGATGCACTGGATTTGATTCTTCTGACTCGGGGAGGTGGAAGTCTCGAGGATTTATGGGCCTTTAACGAGGAGTCGCTGGCGAGGGCGATTGCCGCCTCAAAGTTGCCGGTGGTGTCCGCAGTTGGGCATGAGATTGATTTCATGATCTCGGACCTAGTGGCGGATGTTCGTGCCGCCACGCCCAGTGGGGCTGCCGAGTTGATTACGGAGGGTGTGTTCGCATCCCGCGAATTCCTCGGGCGATCACTTGGTCGGTTACTTCACTTGGCCGGCGAAAAGACCGGCTTGGCCAAGCGGGAATTCGGGCATATCAGCCATCGGCTTGGCCAAGCGCATCCAAGGCGCAAACTGTTTCAGTCCTGCCAACGGGTTGATGAACTATCTGCAACCCTGCATCGCTTGGCCAAGAGCGGCATGGAGGCGGGGGTAAACAGACTTCAGCATTGTCGAAAATCCCTGGAATTATCGCGTCCCGATAAAGTCGTTAGCCAATTCCAGAACCGACTTGCCTGGTTGGTGGAGCGGGTCAACGCGGAGTCGGCCAAGCGTTTCAATGCGCATTGTGCTGATTTCGAAAAACAACTTGATAAACTGCAATTACTCTCACCGGACAACGTGTTGTCGAGAGGTTACTCCATTACAAGCGACTTCGACACCGGGGAAATCGTTCGTGATGTGTCAAAACTTGAAGTGGGGCAAAAGTTGACCACGCGCCTGACTCGGGGTAAGGTGATTAGTAAGGTAGAGGAGCTCGACGATTGACCTAAAGATTGCCGTTGTCGCGACGATATTAAGTTTGGTCCTCAACCGAAAGGCTTAAACTTGAACGCTTTGACTCGACTTCAACCCATGAGGGATACTCTGCAAACTCTCCTGTTGCATCAGCAGCTCACGGACGAGACTCAAATCTTTTTGCAGGCGTTACGGACGAACGATTTTACCCATGCAAAACACATGATGTCAGAGGTCTGGCGGGAAATGTCTTTGCCAGACTTTCAAGCCATGATTCAGAAAGAACTGCCCGCTTTTGCCAAATCGACGGCCACGTTTGTCGGGTTGATCATGGACGACGGACAGGAGGCTGTGGTCGATGCCTTCCTGTATTTCTCCAATGAAAAGTGGGCGGCGTGTGATGTCACTTTTGCACGCAATAGGGATGGGTGGAAAGTAATCCGGCTGAGTTTGCGGGAAATCGACTGGGCCATTGAGCCGTTTTCACCCACAGAGCCATCGCTGTCATCCCGAAGTGAGTCGATGGAGGTCGAGGGATAGGGCTGTTACTCCCACTCAATCGTGGCGGGCGGTTTGCTCGAAATATCGAGGCAGACCCGGTTTACTCCGTCGACTTCGTTGATGATACGGTTCGACAGCGTCTCGAGCACCTTGTACGGCAGTTTGACCCAATCGGCAGTCATACCATCCTTGGATTCAACCGCACGAACGGCGATAGTGTATTCGTAGGTTCGTTCGTCCCCCATGACTCCGACGCTCCGAACCGGAAGTAGAACGGCGAAGCTTTGCCAAATTTTGTAGTAGAGATTGTTGAACTTCATCTCCTCGACTACGATGGCATCGGCGTTTCGCAGGATTTCACAGCGTTCCGGTGTTACTTCACCAAGGATACGTACGGCCAGGCCAGGCCCGGGGAAAGGTTGGCGCATGACGATTTCCTTTGGCAGTCCCAGTTCCTTGCCCAGTTCGCGGACTTCATCCTTGAAGAGGCAGCGCAACGGTTCGATCAACTCGAACTTCATCTTTTCCGGCAGGCCACCCACGTTATGGTGACTCTTGATGAGCGCGGCCGGGTTGCCGGCGATCGGCACAGACTCGATAACATCTGGATAAAGTGTTCCCTGTGCGAGAAACTTGGCCTTGCCTACCTTGCGGGTGGCCTTTTGGAAGACATCGATAAAGGTGTTCCCAATGATTTTTCGCTTGGTCTCTGGATCGGTGATCTTGCGTAGTTTGCGGAGAAACAGATCGGTCGAGTCTTCGTAGTGGAGTTTGATTTTAAAATTCCGTCCGAAGACTTGCTTGACGACATCGGCTTCCTTGGCGCGCAGCACGCCGTTGTTGACGAAGATGCAGGTGAGTTGCTTGCCGATGGCCTTGTGAATCAGAGCCGCCGCAACGCTGGAGTCAACGCCGCCACTCAGGCCAAGGATCACCTTGTCCTTGCCGACCTGCTCGCGGATTTCTTCCACGGCTTGATCAACGTAGTTGCGCATTGTCCATTTGCGGCCACAGCCACAAATCTTGTGAACGAAATTGGAAATGATGGTCTTTCCCTTGGGAGTGTGCACGACCTCGGGGTGGAATTGCAGTCCGTAAAAGCGGGACTTGGTGTTTTCGATCGCGGCAAAGCCTGAGTTTTCCGTGGTGGCAACTGCCTTGAAACCCTCCGGCAGGGCGGTCAATTTATCGCCGTGTGAATTCCAAACTTGCAACTGCTTGGGCAGGCCGGTGAAAAGACGGCAGCGGTTGTTGCGGATGGATAGGGTGCCCTTGCCGTATTCCCGTTTTTGGCCGCGCTCCACTTTTCCGTTGAGGAACTTGGCCATGACTTGAAGTCCGAAACAGATGCCAAGGATTGGGATGCCCAGTTCAAAAATCTTTTTGTCGGGAAGCGGGGCCTTTCTGGAGTAAACGCTGGAGGGGCCGCCGGAAAGAATGATTCCCTTTGGCTTCATGGCAGCGATCTCGGAGGCAGGCGTGTTGTAGTGGAGGATAATCGAATACACCTTGCACTCACGAATGCGGCGGGCAATGACCTGAGTGTATTGGGATCCAAAATCTAATATGACAACCTGTTCGTTCATGCTGTTGAAAAGATGAATATTAATGCCAAGTTTTCGGGTGGTTTGCGAGATAAAAAATGGCCGAGCAATGCGCTTGGCCAAGCGGAACTATTTCCGTGAAAATTAAACCAATTCCGGGATCGGTTTGCCGTCGCGGACGATCATTACGGGTCGCCCGGTTGGGGTGTGGTACTCCTTGGTGTGGTCGATGCCAAGTGTATGATAGAACGTGGCCGCCACGTCGTCTGGCGTGATGACCCGATCTTTCGGCCCCTCGCCCTTGGGGTCGGACTCGCCGATCACTTGACCTCCCGGCATGCTGCCACCGGCCAGAATACAGAACATCGCTCTCGGATAATGATCCCGTCCCCCGCGCTGGTTGATCTTGGGTGTCCGGCCAAATTCGCCGGTTACAAAAACGGATGTGGTTTGGAGCAGGCCCTTGGCCGCGAGGGCGCGAAATAGGCCAGCCAAGCCGTCGTCGAGATTTGGGAGGTTGGTGTCTTTCAACCGCGCGAAGTTGTCGCGGTGAGTATCCCATCCGCCCAGTTGAACAGAAACCAAGCGCACGCCGGATTCAACCAAGCGGGTGGCCAAGAGGCAGCTTTGGGAGAAGCCGCCATCGCCAAACATCCCGCTGATGGACTTGGATTCCTTCGTTAGGTCGAAGGCTTCACGGGTGCTGTTTGAACGCATCATTTCGTACGCCTTTTGACTGAACTCATCCATGCCACTGAGGATCTTGTCCTCTTTGGCAAATGAACCGAAAGCGGTGTCATACCGCTTGACGAGGTCGTTGCGACGATCCACGTCGGCGAGGGTTAATCCGTTACTGAGGGACAAGCCCCGGATGTTCATCGGAGTGCCAACCTTCGGTGTGGTGCCGGTCTCCAGTGGGCCGTATTCCAATCCGAGAAATCCGGTGGGAGCAGTTGGCCCCTTGGGGATGGCAACGGATCGTGGAATATCGCTTGCTCCTGAGAGTTCCTTGCTGATGACAGCTCCATAGGTCGGGTATTTCAAGGCAGGCAACGGCCTGTTGCCGGTCATGAGATACTCTGAGCCAAGACGATGTGCCGCGAGGCTGTGGCTGACTCCGCGGAGGATGGTAAATTTGTCCGTACACTTCGCCAGCTTGGGCAGGTGCTCTGAAATCCGAATACCCGGCACGTTTGTGCTGATTTCCTTGAACTCGCCGCGATGTGAGTCTGGTG
>WTHH01000339.1 GCA_011523195.1 Verrucomicrobiales bacterium | reverse complement strand
ATCGGGACGGACGCAATGCCCGCAAAGCCGTCGAGTGGCTCGACAAAAAGAGCTTCGGCGAAAAGCCGTTTTTCATCACGGTCGGAATCCACAAGCCGCATGTGCCTTTCATCGCGCCTCAAAAATACTTCGACCTTTATCCCCAGCAGAAACTGCAGTTCGACCTCAGCCCGGCCAACGACTGGGACGACATCCCGCCCATGGCGATGGTCAAGCGCTTCGGTGGATTTGGCTTCGAGTTGGGCAGGGAAAACGACACCCTGCGGCGCGAGTACACGCAGGCCTACCATGCCTGCGTGTCGTTCATGGACGCACAAATCGGACTGATCCTCGACAAGTTGGAATCGCAAAAAATTTGGAACGACACGATCGTGATTTTCACGTCCGACCACGGCTATCATCTCGGTGAGCATTTCATGTGGGGCAAGGTCACTTTGTTTGAGGAATGTGCCCGCGTGCCATTGATCGTGCGCGTGCCCGGCGTTTCCCCATCAGGCAAAACCAGTCAGGGCTTGGTCGAGACGATCGACCTGTTCCCCACCCTTGCCGAGTTGTGTGGTCTGACTGCACCGGCCCAACTTCAGGGCAAAAGTTACGTGAGCCTCATCCGAAAACCGGGCGGTCCGGGCAAACTTAGCGCGTACACGGTCGTGTCTCGCGGCACCCAACTCGGCCGCTCCATCCGCACCCAGCACTGGCGATACGCCGAGTGGGGCGAAGCCAAGGCCGCCGAGCTGTACGACCTACAGCGCGATCCAAAGGAGTACACCAACTTAGCCAAGTCTCCCGAACATCGCGACATCGTCGGACAAATGAACTCCCGCTTGGCCAAGCGCCAAGCTCAGGCGGAGTCGGCTCAAAACTGATCAAAAGTAGCCCATTTTTGCCTCTTTTTTCTCGCAAAACTTGGCCAAGGGCATAGCCTCCATTCCCCAACAGGACGATGCTGACGATTTTTGACGGCTAAAAGCCAATGAACCGTCGTGAGCTGCTCCGTGTGGGCACGCTCGGGCTGGGTGGTTTGTCGTTGTCATCGCTGCTCGGCGTCAAGGCCCAGGCCAAGGGCCAGCGGAACCCGCTCACCGGCAAGTCGGTAATCTTTCTTTTTCAACACGGCGGCCCCAGTCAGCACGAGACATTCGATCCCAAGCTGGACGCACCGTCGGAAGTCCGCGAGGTGGGCGAGGTGATTCCAACATCCGTTCCGGGAACTCATTTCATCGGCTGGATGCCGCGCCTAGCCAGGCTGGCGGACAAGTTCACCGTGGTGCGCTCTTTCAGCACGGGAAACTCCGGGCACAACATCCAGCCGATCGTCAGTCGTTCGTCGAAGGAGGCTAACATCAGCGTACACCACTCGCGCGTGGCTGGTGTGACGCGGCCAAACTCGGGCGTGCCGACCAACGTGGTGCTGTTCCCCCGCCCCGTCGACGTGCATGTACCCGGCCCGGAGGCCCGCGGAAACATCTCCGCCACCGGCCCGTACAGCAAGGGGTTCGCGCCGTTCATCCCCGGCAAGGGCGGGCAACTGCAGGACGACATGAACCTCGCTCTGTTACGCGACCGATTTTTTGAGCGGCGCAAACTGCTCGCCGGACTGGACAGTCTCAATCGCTCGGTGGATCTCACCGGACAGGTCGGTGCGCTGGACGAGATTCAACAACAGGCCGCCGAGGTGCTGCTCGATGGCGGCGTGTCCGCAGCGCTGGACTTGTCGCGCGAGGACCCGCGTGTGTTGGCGCGTTACGACACCAGCCGCTAGAAGGGTGGTGAAAAGTGGAACTCGGTCACACGCGGCACCAAGGGCTACTACAACGCACAGGCTGGCACGATCGGTAAGCTGCTGTTGCAGGCCCGGCGGTTGTGCGAGGCCGGCGCCGGCTACGTCACCATCCACGCAAGCTACGCCGGTGTCTGGGACATGCACGCCAACGGAAATAATCTCAACATGCAGGACGGCATGGACGCGGTCGGGTACAGCTTCGATCATGCGGTGGCGGCGTTAATCGAAGACTGCGAGGCGCGCGGGTTGTCCGACAAGATCATGCTGGTGTGCTGTGGCGAGATGGGCCGCACACCGAAGCTCAACAAGCGAGGCGGCCGCGACCACTGGGCCAAGCTGGCCCCGTTGATGATCTATGGCGGCGGCTTCGACGGCAGCCGCGTGATCGGTCAGTCCGACCGCATGGACGGCGAACCGGTGACCGATGCCTTCAACCCACGTCACCTGATCTCGACCATTCTCCGCTCGGTGATCGACCCCGGCCAACTGCTGCTCCTTCCGAACGTCCCCAAGGCAGTCACCGAACTCCTCGAGCACCCTCCCATCACCGGCCTGGGTTGAACCAAGGTGAACCTCAGCGAAGGCGCGGAGGTGCGAAAAAGTCCGGGAAGAGCACAGAATGCCCCCCTCTCCTTTGGTTGACCCGAACAAGGGATTAGCCAAGACTTCGCTGAGATGCGTCTCCTTCTTTCATTTGTAGCGTTATTGATTTCATTCAATCCGGTTTTTGCCGAGCGGCCGAATGTGGTGTTGATCATGGCCGATGATCTTGGCTACCACGATCTCGGCGGGTACGGTCATCCGAAAATCAAGACGCCGGTGCTCGATCGCTTGGCC
Source organism: Verrucomicrobiales bacterium (assembly GCA_011523195.1). Lineage (GTDB taxonomy): Bacteria > Verrucomicrobiota > Verrucomicrobiia > Limisphaerales > UBA1096 > UBA1096. Next base: position 2,040 of record WTHH01000339.1, on the reverse strand, counting down.
AAGCGCGGAGTCAAGCTGACAGCGTTTTATGCCGGGGCAACCGTCTGCACGCCGTCGCGAATGGCGCTAATGACCGGCTCGTATCCCACTCGGCTTGGATGGAGCAAGGGCGTCTTTGGACACATTTTGTCAACCGACCACGGCCTGAGCCCCCAGGCGGTAACGATGGCGGAGCGCTTCAAGGCCGCCGGATACAAGACGGCAATGTCCGGTAAATGGCACCTAGGCGATCGCCCTCCTTTTCGGCCACATCGGCAGGGGTTTGAGCGCACGTTTTACATCAACAAAAGCAACAACCAAACCGACGAACTTTGGCGCGGCGACAAGCTGCTCGAGAAGCCGTACGAGAACCGGTTGCTGACGGAAAAATTCACGCGCGAATCGATCAAATTCATTCGAGCAAACAAGACTAAGCCTTTCTTCCTTTACCTGCCCTACTCGGCGCCGCACTTTCCGGTGGAGCCACATCCGGACTGGGAGGGCAAATCCGACTTTGGCGTCTATGGCGACGTGGTCGAGGAAATGGACGCGCGCATCGGCGAGATTCTGGACACGCTGATGGCCGAGGGGCTGGAGAAAAAAACGCTCGTCATTTTCTGCTCGGACAACGGGCCGGAACCGTTGACCAAGGAGTCGTTAGCCAAGCCGTTCCGAGGCAAAAAATGGAGTTCACTCGAGGGAGGCACACGCGTGCCGTGTGTCCTCAGTTGGCCGGGCGTCCTCCCGGCCGGCCGTGAGTATGATGCAATCATCTCCGCGATGGATCTGTTGCCCACACTGATGCATGTCTGCCGGATCAAACTAGACAAACGCAGCCCCGACCACCTTCCCATCGACGGCGTAAACGTCTGGGGCACGTTGCTTGACCAGGAACGGGAACATCCTCGCAAAGACCTGCTTTACTGGCACGGCTCGAACGGCTTTGAGGCGATTCGTTTCGGCGACTGGAAGCTGTTCCCCGATCGCCGCCGCGCAAAGCTGAAAGGCACCGGCCCAGCGCTGTTCAACCTGACCAAGGACATCGAGGAAAAGAACGACCTAAGTTCGCAAAACCCCATACGAGTGAAGCAAATGCAGATGCTGGCCCAACAGCGCCTGGCCAGCATCCGCGCCAAGTCCATCCCGCTGTGCCAGGCGAAGGCAGACTAAAACCTGATTAGGCGTTCATTTTCCCGTTGCCATCCGGTGGCGCTTGGGCATCCTTCGCCCACGCATTTTTTATCACATGAAAAAAACCGTCCTGTTGTTCACAGTCGCCTGCACCCTCCTGACGGGATGCAAGCACCTGCAATCCTCCTCCAGCGCTGAAGGCCCGTTGGAGCCTCATCTCGGTGAGGCCAAGTTTGACGTCCAGCCGCTGTTCCCCAATGAACGCTTCGGTAATGTCGTGGTCTCGATGGAGGGCACAATCATCGCCACGTGGGGTACCAGCCACGTCCGCGCCCGGCGCAGCGAGGACGGCGGCCAAACCTGGGGGCCGGACATCGTCATCGCCAAGCCCGGTTTTCATCCGGGTGGCATTACGGTGAACGAGGCCAACGGCGACATCATCGCGTTCGTAGAGGATCGTCATCCGCCCGCCCCGATCCACGTCTACGTCAGCAGCGACGACGGCAAGACCTGGAACAAGATCGAGACCAACATTAAGCCGGACTCAAAGGGCAACGACCCGTCGATGCATATGAACGAGCACGGCATCACCCTGCGCCACGGCATACACAAGGGCCGACTCATCCGCCCCTCCCGCTGGTACGCCGGTCAAAACCACAGCAGCAAATGGCCGCAGCACTACACCAATGCTATCTACAGCGATGACGGCGGCAAGACCTGGCAGACCAGCGAACCGTTCCCGGCCAACGGCACCGGAGAGGCCACCATCGCCGAGTTGAGCGACGGTACGATTTATTACAACTCCCGCCGCCACTGGGCGGAAGAAGGTGCCAACCCGCGCCGCCGCTGGACAGCCACCAGCACAGACGGCGGTCACACATGGGAGAACCTGACCTTCTGCGAGGTGTTGCCGGACGGCCCTCAAAACAC
>WTHH01000167.1 GCA_011523195.1 Verrucomicrobiales bacterium | reverse complement strand
GTTCTGGCACGGTGCGCTTGGTGAAGCCCTCGCCGAGCAGTTTGCGGGTTTGTTTGCGCAGCGGATGATCGGTCGCGCCGGGGGCGTCGAGTTTCATAATGCGGCCCTTCTCGTGCGGCGCCCAGCCGTTATTGCCCCAGTCGGCGAGGTAGAGCGCGCCGTCCGCGCCGAAGTTGATGCCGGTGGTCATCGTGCCGTGGTGCACCACGTGTTCGCCCACCATCTTGAAGCCGGCACCGTCCGGTTCAGTGCGGAATGCGCGGACGTTTTTTCCGGGGAACTCGGTCACGAAAAAGTGGCGCTGATATTTTTCGTTGAGCGCGGTGCCAGGGTTGTAGGCAAAACCGCACGGGCCGTCGGAGTAGTTGGAAATGGCCGGGGTGATGTAGGCCGGTTGCCCGTCGAAGTGCGGTTTCCACAGGCCATCGGCCATCCACGGGTTGTAGCCGCCGTGCTCGGCGAACTTGCGGTTGCTGCGGTACTGCCACGTGGCGCGCCAGCCGGTGTCGGTGCCCTCAAGCAGGTAGTGGAAACGCTCGCGGTCGCCGAAGTCGCCGTCGTTGTCTACGATGAACCAGTTGCCGTACTCGTCGTACGCCAGCTCCTGCGGATTGCGCAGGCCGTGGGCGAACACCTCGAAGTTTGAGCCGTCCGGCTCACAGCGGAACATCCCACCGTGGTACGGGTAGTGGAAGACTGCGCCTTCGCGGCTGCGCACGCTGAATCCCTTGTCGCCGATCGTCCAGTAGATGCGTCCGTCGTAGCCCATTGTCGGGCCGTGCATGTCGTGTCCGCCGTAGCCGATGTGGATGCCAAACCCGGTTGCGAGCACCTCGGTCTTGTCGCCCCTGCCGTCGCCGTCGGTGTCGGTGATCTTGAGCATGTCCGGGATGCAGGTCACGTAGGCGGCGTTGTCACGAAAAAGAATGCCGCCGGCGAGACCGGTCACCTCGGTGTTGAGCCCCTCGAAGAAGAGCGACTTTTTGTCGAAGTGCCCGTCGTCGTTTGGATCCTCGAAGCGCCAGATTTTTTCCTTCCATTGAAAGAGCGATTTCCAGTCGGCCTTGCGGCCGCGGATCAGTGCGCGTTTGTCATCCACGCTGCCGCTGGCGAGGGAGGGGATCACCCAGTCGATGTGGCGCCGGATGTCGAGCGCGCCATTGTTGCGCCTATAGGTGTGGGTGACGTGAACCCGGTTTTGGTGGTCGACATGGATGCCGACCATACTGCCCACGGAGCCAAACGGGCTGTACTCGGTGGCGATCAGTTTGCCGTCTTCCTCTGCTTGGCCAAGCGCTTGGCTAAGCGCGAGGAATAACGAGATGGACAAGATTCGATTCATACTTGGCAAAAAGTCGCAAATTCGACCCCGCTTGGCCAAGCAAAGAGATTGCCAAATGAGCTATCGCCGCTAGTCTTTGCCCTCCACCGGGTTAGGTGTGAATGTTATAAATTACCAGCCCGTCTGGTTTTTTCGTGGAAAAACCACAACCCAACTACAAGAGAGACGGAATTTTCATCGTCAGCCTGATCCTGTTCGTGATTTTACTAGAGCTGGCTACCGGCACGGACGACAGTGTGTCGATGCAGTCGATCCCGAAGCCGAAGGCTCTGCAGGCGACCGACCAATATCTGAAGTTCGCCCTGCCGGACGGCTGGAAGGCCAGTTCCAACGCATCGCCGATGACGACTCACTCGTTCGATGCCACCGGCGGCGCGTTTGTCACTGTGATACCGTTGCCCGCCGCCGTCGCCGGGACCACGGATATCGTCAACCTCTGGAGGCAGCAGGTTGGCCTCGGGGAGATTGGTCCGGAGGAGGCGGCCAAGGCGGCCAAGGCGATCACCATCAGCGGCCAGCCGGGTTCACTTTATGATTTCACCGGCGAGACTCCGGTCGAGGGTCAGGCCAAGCCGCCCCGAATTGTCACCGCGTCGACCACGCTTGGCCAGGTGACTTGGTTTTTCAAGTTGTCCGGCTCGGCGGATGCGATCGAGGCACAGCTGGAAAACTTCACTCAATTCCTGACCGTGCTGGCATTTCAGTCGGGGGCATCGACCATCGATTTCCAAAGTTTAATGCAGGAGGCGCAGCGAGCCTCACAGGCTGCTCCTCCGCCACCGCCGCCGTCTGCCCCGGCGGTGTCCAAGCCGACCTGGACTGTGCCGGGTAGCTGGGAGGAAAAGGCGCCTACCTCGATGCGGCTCGGGAATTTCACAGCCGGTGCCGGGCAGGCGGAAATCACCGTGATGACCTTCCCGGGCGAGGTCGGCGGCTTGTTGGCAAACGTAAATCGTTGGCGTGGGCAGTCCGGCCTGCCGCCGGTCGATGAGGCTGGCTTGACGGAAGTGGCGGAACAGATCAACATAAGTGGGACACCGGCGACGCTCGTGGAGGCGGTGGGCGAAAATACCGCCTCATTCAGCGTTTTTCATCCGGTTGGCAACGCGACTTGGTTTTACAAGATCAGCGGGCCAAGCGAGGCGGTCACGCCGGAAAATGCCGCGTTCAGGGCGTTTCTTGAGTCCATTCAATTTCCAAAATAACCTGTCGCGATGGAGGTGTTTCTCAAACCGTTTGTTAAGTTTTGGTGTTCGCTGCGTCTGACTGTGGTTTGCCTGATTGCTGCGCTGGTGCTGGTGTTTGTCGGCACCCTCGCGCAGGTGGATCAGGGGCTTTACGACGCACAGAAAAAATATTTTCGGAGTTACCTACTAATCCCTGAGGCGGCCGGTGGCGCCGGCTGGGCGCAGATCCGCATGGGCGACACTGACTGGGGTTTGAAGCCGTGGGAGACCGGCCAAGGCAACTGGACAGAGATCGAAGGCACCCAGTTCAGCATGCTGCAGTTCGAGGCCTTGAATGGTGCGGAACGCGCGACCATCTCAGTGAGCAAACTGGCCAAGGGAGCGGGTGGTTTAAGGGAAAATATTAACCGTTGGCGCGGGCAGCTTGGGCTGGAACGGGTCGATAAGCTCTCGGGAACCGAGTCGATTACGGTCGACGGAAACGCCGGCACGTACGTGGAGTTGACCGGCACAAAGGACGGCAAGCCAGCCAAGACGGTAGGGGTCATTCACGAGCTGCGCTACCGGCAACCGTATGAGACGTGGTTTTACAAGATGACCGGTGACGCTGCGGTGGTGGATGCGGAGACGCAGCGGTTTCGCGAATTCGTTCTCTCGGCTGGTTACCCGACAATGTTTAAATTCCCGTTCGTTGGAGGCTACCTCGTTGCAGTTGTACTGCTGATCAACTTGTTGGCTGCGCACTTCCAGCGGTTCGCTTTCAGCAAGAAGAAGATCGGCATCTTTCTGACGCACGCCGGGCTGATCCTGATGCTGCTTGGGCAGATCGTGACCGACCAGTTTCAGGTCGAAAGCAACATGCGACTCGAGGAAGGTCAGGTTAAAAACCACTCGATCAGCCGCGAGTTTTGCGAGCTGGTCATCATCGACAAGAGTAACGCGGAGACCGACACCTACGCGTCCATCCCTGCCGATGCGCTGGCGGAGAAGGGGCAGTTCCGCATGGGCGACCTGCCGTTTGAAGTGACGGTAAAGGCCTACTTCAAAAACTCCGATCTCTCCGAGCCCGTCACCGGTCAGCCGAACCGGGCCACTACCGGTAAGTGGTTGACCCTTGTGGCCACGCAGATGGATTCGGTGACCTCGCTTGAGGAGGTCAACTTTCCCAGTGCCTACGTCGCCCTGCAAAGCACCGACGGCAAGGAGCTTGGCACATGGATGGTGTCGGCGCTGTTCGGAGCGCTGCGCAAGCCTATCCCGGAGCAGACCTTTGAGCACGACGGCAGGGAGTACGAGTTGGCGCTTCGCTTCAAGCGATACTACGAGGACTACGACATCGAGCTGGTGGACTTCCGCCACGACAAATTCCAGGGCACGGAGAAGGCCCGCAACTTCTCCAGTGACGTGATTGTGCGAGAGCGCATCAGCGGTGCGGAACGCAATGTGCACATCAAGATGAATCACCCGCTGCGTTACAGGGGCAAAACCTACTTTCAAGCCAGCTTCGACCCCGAGAACGACAAGGCTACCGTCCTACAGGTCGTGCGCAACCCGGGCTGGGTGACGCCGTACATTTCCTGTGCGATGGTAGGGCTGGGCATGTCAATCCAGTTCCTGACCCATCTGGTCGGATTCACCAGAAAGAGAAAGGCTAAGGCATGAAGAAATATTTAACCGTTCCCATCATTGCCACCGTGGTCATGACCCTCTGGGTGCTCAAGGGACTCGTCTTTCTGCCCAAGGCCGGGGTCGACAAGCCGGACATTTATGGTTTCGCAGAGTTGCCAGTGTTGCTCGACGGACGCACCCAGCCGATCGACTCTACCGCGCGCAATGCCATGCGGGTCATCCGCCACAAGTCGACCGCTCTGCGAAAGGAAGGTGATAAAGAGAAACCTTATCCCGCCGTTGAGTGGTTGCTCGAGGTGGCGGCCAAGCCAGAACTCGCCCGGTCGCGCCCGGTTTTCAGGATCGACAACGAGGAGGTAAAGGACCATCTCGGCTTGGCCAAGGACGAAAAACATTTTTCCGTGGACGAGGTTGCTGCTGAGAAAAATTTCCAGCTCTTGGCAAAGGACAGCGCCCGCATCCATGCCAAGCAGGCGGAGCTGAGGACTCCCTTCGAAAAGTCGCTAAAGGGCGTGGC
>WTHH01000262.1 GCA_011523195.1 Verrucomicrobiales bacterium | reverse complement strand
ACCCCAACACCTCCAGTGTGGTCGGCCCGTAGGGGACCGGCTCGGCAAGTAAGTCCAGTTCCGCCCGCGACAGGTCGCGCAGAAACCAATAACCGGTCACGCACATCTCCGGGCAGACCACCAACTCCGCATCCTGCCCCGCCGCCTCGGCGGCAAACCGCCGCACCTTAGCCAAGTTGGCCTCCTTGTCACCGGGCCGATGCTCGAACTGAACCGAGGCAACTTTTGTGTCCTTCATCGTAATTATCCCAGTTCATCCAGCGCCGAGGGAAACGGGCTAATGCCGTAGGCCACCTCGCGCCGGGCGACCGTGATCTCCGGCCGGCCGATGTCCGAGAAGGGGCGCACCTCCAGCCGGCCAAGCGCTTGGCCAAGCGATGCCCCGGAGATCGCGGAGGCCTGGCCCGGAGCGTTGCCCAGTCGAAAATCAATCGATGCCGGGCGGAGGGTCGCCTGCGCTTGGCCTGGAAAACCAATCGCCCGGTAACGCAGCGACTGGTATCGCTGATGCAGCGAAAGCGAGTTGTCCGACTTGGCTACCGGCTTGATCTCTGTTTCCAACAGGTAATTCACGTTGATTCGCAACCAAGTTGCCTGCCCGGATTCGGATGGTCAATCTCCGGCTCGCCCGGACGATTCCGACTGGTAAGACGCCTTTGTTTACGGCAAAGTGCTTTTCGTTTTACCGATGTCTCGACTATCATTTGTTGTCCTGTTTTTTTCGATGCTGACTGTTGTCCCGATTGGGGCGGACGTCACCTGGCCCGGCTGGCTTGGGCCGAAGCGAGATGGCTGGGTGCCGCATTTTGAGCCACCGGCCAAGTGGCCCAGCGAACTCAAACGCGGCTGGACTGCCAAGGTGGGCGACGGCTACGGCACCACCGCCGTTTCAGGAGACCGGCTTTATGTGCACGCCCGCCAAAAGAGTGATGAAGTCGTCTGGTGTCTCGACCTGAACGACGGCAAACCGAAGTGGCGCAATCGCTACGCCGAACCGTTCAAGGAGGGCGGCGGCGGCGAGCCCCACGGTAAGGGCCCCAAGGCCAACCCCACGCTGGCTGATGGCCGATTGTTTACGCTGAGCATCACCGGCGTCCTCACGGCTTGGGATGCCGATGCCGGCGCGATGCTTTGGCGCGTGGATCACCGCTCCAAGTTCGGTAAACGCCCGCACCCCTACTGGGGTGCCACCACGTCACCGCTCGTAGTCGACAACCGCGTGTACCTCCATTTCGGGGATGACGAAAAGGGCTTCCTCTCGGCGATGGACGTCGAAACCGGCAGGGAAATCTGGCGCAACGGCAAAGACGGCGCAGCCTACTCGTCACCGCTGTACGCCGAGATCGAGGGGGTGCGGCAGATTGTTGAGTGGAACCACGAGGATTTACTTGGAGTCGAGCTGGAAACCGGGCGCACACTTTGGAAATATCACCTGTCCCACCGCGGCACGAACCAGAACATGCCCACCCCGTCGATTCATGACGGGCACATTCTTGTCGGCGGAGAAAAGCGCGGCATTCGCAGCATCCATCCCCATCTCAGGGAAAACAAGTGGGCCGTCACGGAAAAGTGGCATCAAACCCGGGCCGCACTGAACATGAGCACGGCGGTGATCAATGACAACCGGCTGTACGGCTTTTCCCACTACGGCTTGGGGGAGATGTTTTGCATCGACACCACCAACGGCAAGATTCTCTGGAAAGGCCCGGGGCGCACCGGAGACAACGTCACCTTTCTGTCCATCCCCGGCCACGTGTTGGCGCTGATAGACGATGGAGAGTTGCAGGTGCTCAAGGCCGATGGTGCCGAAACGAAAATACTGGCCAAGTACAAGATTGCCGACAACCCAACATGGGCGGCTCCTGTGCTTCTCAAGGATCAACTCTTGATCAAGGATAGAGATTCCCTGACTTTGTGGCGTTTCAGTGACACGAAGAAAAAATAGCCAAGCGCTACTAAATGAAAATCAATTGGAATCCCCTCTCTTTCGCCATCGCTGCCGCTCTTGGCTTGGTCGGCTGCGGTGAATCTCAAACTATACAACCTACCACCCCACCCGCCAAACCGGAGATCGTTAAGGCACCTGACGCACCGGAACCCAAACCGGAAGCAACCAACGCGCCCCTACCGGTCGTTGAAGAAAAGAAGCCGAACCCGATGGTGGGCGTTTATGAGGCAAGTATGTTGAACCCGGGCACGAACCAGTCGCAGCCCCTGAATCTGGAATTGAAGAAGGACAACCAGTTCACCGCCTATCCCCAAAACGAGGCAAACAACAAGCTACAAGGAACCTGGAAGATCGACGGCACACTCCTTGTCTGCACAGGCAGCACTGAGGGCACCAGGCAAAAGATGACCCTTAAAATCGATGCCAAGACGTTTCATCTCCTCTCCATCGATCAGGATGACACACCGTTACCGCTGGGCCAGATTACTCCCCCGGGGGCGAACAAAATCAACTTCAGAAAGAAACCCTGAGTTCGGTCTGACTCAGAACTCCCAGTCTAGGCTAGCGGTGAACACCCGGTAACGATACTCATCCTGCGGCACGTTTGACTGGATGCTTTCCTGCTCGAACCCCAGTTGAAATGTCAGGTGATCGTTGTGCTCGTACTCGAGCGCCAGCTCGATTGAGCGGTCGGTGCGGAAGCGTTGATTGAAGAAATCCGCCGAGCGTTGCAGCTCGTAGTCATAGGTTGCCTTGCGAATCGTCGCGGAGAAGCTGTACGGGGCCACCTGAATCCGCCAGTTGTGGGAGAGGCGCTCTCTTCGGTAGTCAAAATATCCGGCACCGCTATCCTGATTTTCCAGTATGGAAAAACGGGTGCGCATCCGGACCTTCCGGTTGGCATCCCAGTAATGCGTCCATTCCAAACCACGCTCGGGCCGATCGTAACTCAGCTCAGTGTCCGGCATGTAAAATCCAATCTCGTCGCGCTGACTCCGGGTATCGTAATCGCGCTCGACCTGGGATCCGTAGACGAGCAACTCGGAGCGATAGCCGTAGTCGATCCCGGCCGCCACCCGGCCGCCAGCCTCCAGATAATCATCAAGCGGCTCGGCGAAATATTGGCGTGAGACTTCCGGCTTCAACTCCAGCCAAGTGTTGCCGGGGAGATTCCAGCGCAGCGCCGGCTCGAGGCTAACCTGTTTGCCCACCACCTGCACTGTCCCGATATCATCCTCGGTCAGCGAGGCGTCGAACATCTCGTCGATGTAAATCAGTCGAAGATCCGCTTTCAGGAGCCAGCTTTTTCCAAGCGATTTTTCCAGCGCCGCATTGATCAATCCGGTCTGCTCCATGTCCACGCTGGGCGCGTCAAAATATCTGCGATCGTCGAACGCGCCAAAAATGGTCGCCTCCACGCCCGAGTCATCCAACGGCAGACGCATCCCGATCACGTCGAAACCGGTGGCCGCGAACCCGCTCGATTCATCGGCGAACGCCGACATGGTCACGTTTTCCTTGTAGCCGCCGCCGAGCCGGAGGTTCGTCGAAAAATCCCATGCAGAGTATTCCTGCAGAAGTTCCCCCTCGATCTGCTTTTCCATCTCAGCGATCTGCTTTTCCAATTCGGCATCGCTGAGATCAGGATCCTGCGCCGAAGCGCTTGGCCAAGCGCTATACAACAATACGAAAACTAAAAAAAATCGAGTGACGTCCATCCTCACCAGCGTTAAACGCGCAGCGCTTGGTCAAGGTTACTTCGAATCAGCGGACGCCAACTTCTCCCGAAGCCAAGCCGGCCGGTCGGTCGTGATGCCGTCGATGCCCCGCTTGGCCAGGCGTCTGGCCACGTCCGGCGAATTCACAGTCCAGGTAAACAACCCCATCCCGGCCGATTTCACTTTTTTGAAAAATGCCTCTGACTGAAGCCCCTTGTAGCTCACGTTTAAACCGTCGAGCTGGGCTGCCTTGGCCTTAGCGATCAGTTCCTCCACGCTCGGAATCTGTTCGCCACTCTCCTTGTCTATCTTGAAACTGGACAGATAAAAGCACTTGATTTGAGGAAATTTGGCCTTGGCCTGCTTCACGACCTCGTAGTTGAAACTGATCACCACGAGTTGATTCGGAGACTTGCCGCTTTTTCGAAACGACCTACCCAGCGCCGGGATGATCTCCGGGCCGCACTTCACCTCGACAAACATCCGTTTGCCATCCGGGATCGTCGCCAGCACGGCGTCCAGCTTGGGGATGCGCACCCCCTTCCACCTAGGCCCCTTCCATACCCCGACATCAAGCTGGCGCAACTCCGCAAAGGTTTGATCCGCCACCTTGCGATCGACGCCGGCGATCTTTTTGGTTGTGGCATCGTGATGAAGCACCACCTCTCCGTCCTTCGAGAGAAACACATCCACCTCAACGGCATCCGCTTTTTGCTCCCAGCCAAGTCGAACAGACTCAAGCGTGTTCTCCGGCGCGTCATACGAAGCGCCGCGGTGCGCAATAATCTCAACATCCGCCGCGAGGACGCCGGCTCCACTTGCCAGCAACAGTGCCAGCAATAATTTCCATCTTATTTTCATCGGTAAAAAGTCAGGAAAGAATCCCATGAACAATTTCGCCATGGACATCCGTCAATCGAAACTGCCGCCCCTGATACTTGAACGTCAGCCGTTCGTGGTTGAGGCCAAGCTGATGCAGGATGGTCGCGTTAATGTCGTGTATGTGTACCGGGT
>WTHH01000294.1 GCA_011523195.1 Verrucomicrobiales bacterium | reverse complement strand
AATGAGGGGACGCGATGTTTCAGTTCATCAAAAAGTTGTTCGGTGGGAAAAGAGAGCCGGAGCATTTGAGGCGCGGCCGGTTGGGTGAGGTGGCGGCCAAGCGCCACCTGAAGTCGGCCGGCTTGAAGTTTTTGGTGGCCAATTTCAAAACCAAAGACAGTGAGATTGACCACGTTTTTCGCGATGACGACTGCCTTGTTTTCGTGAAGGTGAAGGCCCGCACGAAGTGTGGCTGGACGCGACCCGCTGCTGCGGTGGATCAGCGCAAGCGGTCATTGCTGAGCAAGGCCGCCCGTGAGTATGTCCGGCAATTGCGCGATCCAAATGTAAAGTTTCGTTTCGGTATTGTGGATGTGCTGCTCGTTGACGGCGAGGTCAACGAGGTGCGCCATATCCCGAACGTCTTTCCGCTGACGAAAGCCAACCGCCATGCCTGAACTGCCGGAGGTCGAGGTGCTGCGTTGTAATCTGGAGCCGTTACTGGTCGGCAAACGGATTTCTGATTTCCAGGTTTTGAAGCCTCGAGTGGTGAGACCTGAATCACCTCAACAATTGGAGAATGGAGTTGCCGGATGCTCCATTAAGGGTGTGGGCCGGAAAGGTAAATTCCTGTGGTTGGACTTGGCGAAGGTTCGATCGCGCAAGACTTTTCATTTGACCATTCATCTCGGCATGACCGGGCGTTTGTTCGTTCAGGATTCAGGTGATCCGCTTCCGGGGCACACGGCGGCGGTGCTTGGATTGGGTTGGAAGCGGTTGGTCTTTAGGGATCCACGTTCGTTTGGCCGTGTGACATTGGAAACCGATTCGCTTGATCAATTGGGGGTGGATGCACTGTCGGACGAGTTTTTGGTTGAGCGGTTGAGAGATGCGTTAGCGAGTACGAGGCAGGCGGTGAAGGTCCGGTTAATGGATCAGCGACACATCGCGGGGCTTGGCAACATTTACGTGTGCGAGGCGCTTCATCTAGCTAGGGTGTCGCCGTTTGAGGCGGCGTCCAAATTGCCCTTGGGCAAGGTGAAGGCACTCCATCAGGCCATTCGAAATACGCTGCAAAAGCAGGTTGAGCTTGGCTTGAAATTGAAACTGGACTTTGCTGGTGAAGGAAAAAGCGATGGCCTGTTTTACTTTGGAAGTGCGTCTACCCAAACGCCCCAGTCACGTGAACGCTTTCGGGTGTACGGAAGGGAAGGGGAAGCTTGCCCAACTTGCGGGAGCAAGATTGTACGGGCTGAGCAATCCAAGCGCGGGACGTTTTTCTGTCCGCAATGCCAGCAGCGCGAATGATAATCAGTACCGGGTGGCCTGCTCGGGATCCTCAAGAGCCTTGGGCGGGTTGAGTATGATGGAGGCGACCACACCCTGCCTCGCGGCGTTTAGATCGTTGACAATTTTCTGGCCTATATTATCACTGTAAATCGGAGAATTGTAAACAGGCGATTGCTGGAGGCGAACCGGGGCAATCTTGGCCGCCTGAGGTTGTTCCTCCATCTGGGGCGGTTGAAAAACGGGCGGTTGTTCCGGTTTGCTGTGCAAGATTTGTTCCCCTGCCTCAATCGGTGCCGCAATGATAGGTGGCAGATCCGTTTTTGTGTTTTTTTCGACATGCGCCTGCGCCTCTTCGACCATATTTTCGAGTTTGTCGAGCCAGCTGCTGCCGGAGGATTCCTGGGACTCTCCATCTACCTCGAAATCGTGATCCTCAGCCGACTCCAGAAACTCTGCCTGCTTGGCCGCTTCCTTGCGCTTGGTGATCCAATGGGAGATGGCGGCGAGCAAGCCCACCACAATATAAAAAAGGGTGCCCGCATCCAATTCCGCCAGCAGGAGCGGAAACTCCTGCTGGTCGGAAATGAAACCTGTCAATTTGGACAGCAAGTTGTGTTAGCCCTTGGAGGGACTCGGAGATGGCCCGCTTGAGGCGGAGCTTTCACCGCCGCCCGCAATCTTGCTACGCATGTCTGTGTCGGCAGCGAGGTTCTTCATGCGGTAGTAGTCCATGATACCAAGGTTCCCGTCGCGGAATGCCGCGGCCATGGCGAGCGGTACCTGGGCCTCGGCCTCGACGACCTTGGCCTGCATCTCTGCCACGCGGGCGACCATCTCCTGCTCCTGCGCAACAGCGGCCGCACGGCGGACTTCCGCCTGCGCCTGGGCAACGAGCTTGTTCGACTCAGCCTGTTCCGCCTGCAGTTTTGCACCGACGTTTTCACCGACATCGACGTCTGCGATGTCGATCGAGAGAATTTCGAAAGCGGTGTTGCTGTCAAGCCCCTTGGACAACACGGTCTTGGAAATTCGATCCGGATTCTCGAGAACGTCCTTGTAGCTCTGTTCGGAACCGATGGAGGAGACGATGCCCTCGCCCACACGAGCAACAATGGTGTCCTCTGTTGCACCACCGACGAAGCTCGCTAGGTTTGTGCGAACCGTCACACGGGCGCGAGCCTTGATGACAATACCGTCTTTGGCCACGGCGTCGATGCTGCGCTTGGAGCCGGAAGTGGGTGGACAGTCAATTACCTGCGGGTTGACAGAAGTGTGTACCGCCTCAACCACGTTTTTGCTTGTTCCTTTAGTGGCAAGGTCGATGGCACAGGCCTGGTCAAACGTAAGGTCTATGTTTGCTTTTTGGGCGTTGATCAGCGCGGCAATGATCATGTCCACGTTTCCGCCTGCGAGGAAGTGAGTAGAAAGGTCGTCGATTGAGACATTGATGCCCGATTTCACGGCTGTGATACGGGCATTGACGATTCGCCCGACGGGAATCTTTCGCAACTGCAGTGCGATCAATTCGATAAACTTGACCGGCGCTCCCGAAACCCGGGCGCGCAACCACGTCATACCGAAGTTGAGGATGATTAATGCGCCGACCAGAAGGACTAGGCCGACGATCCCGAAGAGAATGAGCATGAACATTCCGTTCGGTTCTGATTGTGCGATGATTTGTTGTGTCATATTTTTGTTGTGTTGAAATTACGCTTTGCGGACAACAACGCGTTGTCCCTCGATTGCGATGACCCGGATCGTATCGCCTTTTTCCAAAAAAACCCCTTCGGTGACCACGTCGAACCGCTGGTCGTTAATGTTCGCTTTACCGGAAGGGCGTAGATCGGTGAATGCCTCCCCTTGTTGATCGAGTAACTTAGAGTGGTCAATTCCGAGGTCTCCTACAATGGTCTGACTCGTCAGCGTTTTCGCGAATCGAGTATTTGGAAAAATCAAAACGAACCAAAAAGTAAATCCAATGACAGACGTCAGGGCGATGGCCAGAAAGAGGTGCCCATATTCCGTGTTCATGTACGCTGCTGCCACGGAGCCACCGATGGACAATAGGGCCAACGCTCCCAACACCATCCCGGGCAGCAGGATTTCTGCAAAGAGAAGCACCAGCCCGACGATCAGCAGTGTTATGGCGAGAGTCACTTCAAAGAAAATAAACCCGAAGGGGCTGAGTTGCAATGACTATATTCGTCACAAATTGCTCAAGCTTTGCCAAACGCGGTCAGGCGGTGTCCTGGCTGAACGTGTCGAGCGCGGCGGTGACAGCGTCGAGTTCCGCTTGGCCAAGCGACCACTCGGCGGCACGTACTGTCTCGGCAATCTGGCCCTTGCGTCGCGCACCGACGATGGCAGAGGTGACCTCGGGGCGTCGTAGCGCCCATGCGACGGCCAATTGCGAGACCGTGTGTCCGCTTGGCTCGGCGATCGTCTTGAGTTGCTCAACCAGTTGCAGGAACGGCTCGAGCTTGGGCGGGTGGAGCAGAGCGGCCACCGGGTGATCCGGCTTGTGGCGGCGCCAATCGTTTTCCGGCAGACTGTCGATCCACTCGCGGTTGACTTTGCCGGTGAGCAGGCCGCTCTCCATCGGGCTGTAGCAGACGATGCCGCAGTTGTTTTCGCGGCACCAATCCATCTGCCCTTCCTCCTCGATTTGGTGGTTGAGCATACTGTAGCGAGGCTGCAGCGAGGAGATCGGGCCAAGCGCAGCGGCACGGGCGAGTTGAGAGGGGGAATAGTTGCTGACACCGGGCCAGAGGATTTTACCCTGCTGTTTCAGGTCGAGTAGGGTCTGCCAGGCTTCCTCGACATTCTCGTCCGGCTCGGGCCAGTGGAGCTGGTACAGGTCGATCGCATCGACCTGCAGCCGGCGCAGCGATCCCTCGACCTCCTCGATAATCGTCTCGCGGGAGGCGAAGCGGCGTGGAAAGTTGTTTTCATCCGGCAAAACGCCGCACTTGGTTGCGAGAATGACCGGTTGGCCCCATTCCTTGACCGCCTTTCCAACAACCTCCTCGGACAGCCCAAAGCCGTAGGCATGGGCGGTGTCGATCCAGTTGATGCCGGCCTGGAGTCCCTCAAGAATGGACTCGATGGAGTCTTTCTTCGCCTGCGGTCCCCAGCCCATGCCCCATTCGCCGCCACCGATGGCCCATGTGCCAAAGCCGACCGGAGTGAGGTCGAGATCCGTATTGCCAAGTTTGCGAGTTTCCATGCGGCAGCTGATGGTAATCGGAAGTGTTGCCGGAGAAAAGAAGGATGACGAGCAAAGTGCTTGCATCAGTAAAATGGGATGACTAAATTGCGCGCCCTCCGGGGAAATCCCGGACGTTGGGTTGGTAGCTCAATGGTAGAGCAGCGGCCTTTTAAGCCGTTGGCTGTGGGTTCGAGTCCCACCCGACCCACCA
>WTHH01000098.1 GCA_011523195.1 Verrucomicrobiales bacterium | reverse complement strand
CTTCAACACCGCGACGTTGTCCGCCGCAAAACCCCCGTTCGCTGCCAGCGCGCCTTCCCCCTTGCCGTTGTTCCGCGCGAGGACACCCTCGAGCAGGCCGGCATCCGAGCCAGCGAGAAACAATCCCTTGTCGCGCCCGACATGCAGCACGGGACGCTCACTGGCACCGATCAGCGTGGTGAACTTGATTTTTCCGATCGTGGTGCGGCTGGTTTTGCGGGCGGTCTTTTTCCAGTCCCGCTCCAGCCTGGAGATCACACGGCCAAGCGTGAAAGTCTTTTTGCCGGCATCCATCAGGAATAGCGCTCCCGGCTCCTGCCCGGCAGCTGAGGGCGCCACCAGTCCAAATGCGACCGGCCCGGCGGCCAGCTCCTCAAACGCCTCCACGTCGATCCCGTACTGCTTCTCGATCCGCCCCAGCACGTTGTCCGTGAAGCCGTCCTTAAATTTTTCGCGGAACGCCTTCATCTCCTTGCTGTTCCAAAGTTGTCCGATGGCGCCGGCGTTAAAGTTTTTCTCGGCGCTGGCGTAATCCGGCACGGCCACCACGGCGACGGTCTCGGCCGGCAGCAGGGTCTCAAGGGCGGGGGCTGCGGTGAGGGAGGGCAGCAGAGTCAAGGTGGTCAGCCCGCTCAAAACTATCTTTTTCATTTTGGGAGAAAGGTCGCGGTCCGGGAATCCGACCGCCTTCATTGGTACACCGGCAAACTGCACGAAGTTACGCGCACTGTCAGGGAAAAAGTCCCCTCCCGATTCGCGCTTGGCCAAGCGCTTGGCTCGCCCTAGATTGAAGCCATGCGGCGTGCTTTGTCAGCGGCGGCGCATGAATCTGTTTTTCTGGATCAATTCAAGACTCATGGCAGACGCACCTGCTCCCACTCCACAAAAGAAAAAATCCAAGTGGCCGTTCCTGTTGGGCGGCGTTGCCGCACTGCTCGTAGCCGGCTGGCTGTTCGTCTCGAGTGGTTTTTTCCTGCGTACATTTGTGTTGCCAAAAGCCGGCGAGGCACTGGGCGGCGAGCTGCAGGCCGGTGAAGCCGGCTGGAGCCCTCTCTCCAGCGTGCGCTTGGCCAAGCTTCGTTTTGTGCCAAGCGGACAAACCGAGCCGCTGTTCACCGCAGCCGAGCTAAACGTCGAGCATGACTTGTTCGCTATTATCGGCGGCACCATTCAACTCAGCAAAGTGAGTCTGGCCAAGCCGGTGATCTGTCTGGCCAAGGGCGCGGACGGCAAGGCAAACTACGACGCTGTCATCGCGCAGCTCAATGCGCCAACAGGCGACACCTCCGCCGGGCCGGCGCAAGTCAACATCGCCAACATCACCGTCAGCGGGGCGGATTTCTCGATGACGACGACCACCGCAGGCGGCCAACCGGAGACGCTTGCCGTGCAGCTTCCGGAGTTGACGATCGATCGTCTGGCCAACGGGCAGCCGACACAGGTCAAGCTCACCACCGCGCTGCAATCAACCGCGCCGAGCGGCCAGACCATCGGGGCAACCGGCGAGTTTTCCGGCACGATTCAACTGGGCGCTGATCTCGTCCCCGGCCAAACTACCGCCGGGCTTCAGCTTGCCTTTTCCACCGGCACCGGCTCGTTCGGGCAGTTGAACGGGAGCCAACTCACTGCCGGCATCGAGGCCGCGTTGCCGGACGTGCAAACGCTCACACTCAAGATTCAACGCGGCGACGCTGTGCTCGCCGACGCCACGCTCAGTGGCCGGTTCGACCCCGCCACACTCGACAGTGACCTCAACATCGCGGCGGCGTTTCAGGATGGCGAGTGGTCACTGCCCATCCCGGGACTGGAGCCGGCCCGTCTGCAGGTTGGCACGACGGCCAAACTGGACGCCAGCGTTCAACTGAACGACTCGGGCAACACCATCACGGCCAGCGGAAAACTCACTGGCAGCGATACATCGCTCCTCGCCAACCTCGACCCGGCCAAGCCGGCGACCGTGAAAAAAACGGACGGCCTTCGACTGGAAATGGAGTTTGACGCTGGCGTGAAACTCGACGAGCAAACCGTCCAGCTGAACAAACTCAGCCTCACGACGGCAAAAGGCGAAGCCAAGCCGTTGACCGCCACGCTAGCCAAGCCGATGACACTGGCACTGGGCGACACGGCAGCAACCGGCAGCGACTCGGTGTTGGCGATTCAAATTGATCGGCTCGATCTGGCCGATTGGCCCTCGTTTGTCGGGCAATACGCCAGCGCCGGCATCGCGGACGGTACGCTAAACCTGACCGTCTCAAACGGTGGCCGGTCGTTCGCCGTGAGCCTCGATTCCACCGTCGAGAATCTCACGATCGCCGGTGCCGATCCCAAATTGGCCGGGACAAATCTTGAAATGGCAGTGAACGGAAAACTGGAGGACTGGCAAAAGCTTGCCGCCGATAAGTTGCACGTTGCCATCGGCCGAGGGACCGAAGCTTGGGCGAGCTTCGACGGCAGCGCGAAGGGCACGATCGAAGAGTTCACCGCCACAGGAGAGGGGCAGATAAACTTTGGCCAGGTTGCAGGCCTGTTTCCCGTATCCGGATTGAAGGCCAATGCCGGTTCTGTTGATTACTCGGTCACGCTTGGCCAAGCGGGTAGCACTAGCGCGATCACGACAAAGGCGACCGTTTCGTGCTTTGACGGCAGCTACGACGACTGGACTTTTTCAAAATGGGACATCGGCGTCGACGGCGAGGCCAAGCTCGATGAAAAGACGCTGACCATTCAACAGGCCAAGCTCGCGTTTTCACAACAGGCCAAGCCACAGGGCGAGCTGCGTGTCACCGGCTCGCTGCCGCTTGGCCAAGCGGACGGTAAACTTGAGCTGACCGCCACCGGCATCCTCGCCGGCCTACTCAACACTGTGGCACAGCCGTGGCTGGCACCGGTTGAGGTTACGCAAAGCCAGGCGCAAACCAAGGCAACGGTGTTGCTTGGCGCGGATGGCAGTATCGCGCTCGAGTCGACCGGTGCGCTTGGCCAGTTGATGCTGACCGAGGGCGACAAACCGCTGTTGGCCAAGCCGACCACGATCGGGCTCGCGCTTAAGACGAAGCTCAGTGGCGACGACATCGCGTTGAACCAAACCGAAATCACACTGCCCAAGTCCGACAGGGGCTCGAACAAGCTCTCCGCCACGGGCAAACTTTCTGCACCGGCTGACAAGGACATCTCCGGCAGCCTGAAACTCAGCTCGGACGCGGTGGACTTGGACTCCGTCATCGGTCTGCTGCCTAAAAATGAGGCGGCCGCAACGGAAGGCGATTTTGTGAACGATCTGGCCGGGCTGCCGGATGCGTTCGCCGGGTTGGCGCTTGATCTACAGTTGCAGTTGACCAAGGCGTTTTGGGACCACATCAGCATAGCCAAGGTAGACATCAGCGGCAAAGCCAGCGGCAAGGTAATCGACCTACCCAAGGTGCAGTTCGAGCTGAATGGCATGCCGGTGACTGGCAGCCTGCGCATCGACAAAAAGAACCCCAAGCCGACCTACGCATTTGAGGTGCAGCTGAAGGATCAACTGGCGCAACCGCTCGTGGCGGCAATTGATCCGGAAGTAAAAGAGAGCATCGCCGGCAAAGTGACGGTGCTCGCCAAGCTCGACAGCAGCGGCGAGTCGCAGGGGGAATTCTGGGCGAACCTCAAGGGCACGGCGGAGTTCAAGTTTACCGACGGTGACCTGCGGGTGTTCAGTGACACGACGAAGATTTTGCTGACACCGGTGGCGATCTTGCTGCGCCTGCCGGAGATGCTCAACTCGCCGATCGACTCCATGCACGCGAAGTTAAAGATCGAAAACGAGAGCATCCAGCTCGAGACTTGCGAGGTGAAAGGCAGCATGTTTGTGGCCAGTGCCACCGGTGCGATTGCACTCGATGAGACCCTTGAGGCATCGGCTCTGGATCTACCGGTGCAACTCTCCGTCCGGCGCGATGTCGCCGACAAGGCCGGCCTGATTCCCAAGGGTACTCCGTTGAGTGCGAAGTTCGTGAAACTGCCGGAATTTGTGAAAGTGGGAGGTACCATCGGCGAGCCCAAGACGAAAACCAACAAGCTGGCAATCGTCGGGTTGCTGGGCCAGTCGGCCGCCGGTCTGCCCGGCACGATCGAAAACAAGGCCGGCGGGCTGCTCGAGAATGCCGCCAACCTGTTGGATGGGGAATTCATCGGGACTGATGCCAAGGACGCATTGACTAATGGTGGCAACAATCTGTTTAACAATTTGAACTCCCTCATCGGCGGCGAGAAGGACGACAAAAAGAAGGATGCCGGTAAACAAAAACCGGTGAACCCACTCAACCTGTTCGGCCCGATTTTGTCTCCGAGGGAAAAACCAAAAAAGGGCGACAAGCCAAAAGAATAATTTGATGAAACAAATCACCGACTACCTCAAGGCCCACGAGCAGAGGTTCATCGACGAGCTGGTCGAGTATCTGCGTTTTCCAAGTGTCTCGGCGCAGAGTGTGCACAAAAAAGACATGAACGCTTGCGCCCGCTGGCTGGCCAATCACGGCAAATCGATCGGACTGAAGGCCAGGGTGCACAAGACTGACGGCCACCCGATCGTCACGCTGGCCACCCCGCTCAAGCGCACCGGCAGCCGGCCGCATTTTCTCGTCTACGGCCACTACGATGTCCAGCCGCCGGATCCGCTGGAGCTGTGGGACACCCCGCCTTTCGATCCGCAGATTCGTGGAAGCAACCTGTACGCC
>WTHH01000408.1 GCA_011523195.1 Verrucomicrobiales bacterium | reverse complement strand
TCGCGATGAGGGCCCTTCTTCAACCACAACATATTGTGTTATCCCCAAAAATGCACTTGGCCAATCGGCATTTTTTCAAAAAACAACAAGGAGTTTTAAATAACCATGTCTAGGCAAAATCCATTGCAACCCAAGAGTTCATTACTCGAAAAAAACGCCAAAAGTCGATCCGGCCTCCAGATGGTCATGATCATCGTGGCTGTACACGTCGTCTTTCTCGGAGGACTGCTGTTTTCCGGCTGTCGCCGGGAGGAACCCCAGCCGGCCGCGACGGGTGAAACAAATTCGATTCCCACGCTCCCGCCGATGGGTGAGGTGGCTGCTCCGCCGACCCCGACCAACACTGTGACTGTGTTGGAACCGCCGACAGTGCCTCCGACAACCAACGAGGTGACTACCTCCGCACCGCCACTGCCGACGCCGCCGGACGTCAACACTCCGGGCGCTGCCGATCCGGACAACGTCGAGGACGTGGTGCCGCTGGTGCCCGCGCCGGGCACGGGCCCCGAGGTGCCGGTTGCAACCGGTCAATCTGAGTACGTCGTGGTGAAGGGAGACAACTACACGGCCATTGCGCGGAAACATGGCGTCACAATTGCGTCGTTGAAAGAGGTCAACCCGGCCGTGGAACCGAACCGGATTGCGATCGGCCAGGTGTTGGTCATCCCCGCACCTGCCACGAAACCGGCCGAGCCGACGATTCCTGAGGGGGCGACGCAGTATGAAGTAAAGGCGGGCGACAACCTGTACAATATCGCGAAGAGTCACAACACCACGGTCAAGGCGATCCGTGATGCGAATGGCCTGACCAACGCCAACATTCGCCCGGGCCAAAAGTTGATCATTCCAAAACCGGCTGCAGCAGAATAGGGCGAAGCATCCTTTATGAAGTTTGCTTCTACCACTCTGGTATTTGTCGTATCGGCGCTGTTGGCGCTGGGGTTGGTGATGCTTTACAGCGCCACGATGTTTCATCGTGGCGGCACCTTCTGGGGGTCGCAGCTTTTGTGGTGTTGCATTGGCCTGTTCGTCTGTGCGGTGACGGCCAAATTGGACTACCAGTTACTCAAGAAAGTATCGCTACCGTTGATGATCCTTGCGTTGATCATGTTGGTGGCGGTGCTCATTCCGGGTGTGGGTGTGGAGGTGAACGGTGCCCGCCGCTGGGTGCAGTTGCCGGGTACGCGGTTCCAGCCATCCGAGTTTGCCAAGATCGCACTGATCATCGCACTGGCTCATTACTGCGAGCGCAAGGGGCGGAAGATGGACACGTTCAATTACGGGATGCTGGTGCCGGGCCTGGGCATGGGGCTGTTTCTCGGTTTGATTTTCCTGGAGCCGGACTGGGGGAGCACCGCGCTGCTGGCGGTGGTGTGCGGGCTGATGCTTTTTCTGGCCGGGACGAAGATTCGCTACATGGCGGTTCCGGTAATCGGCCTGATGGCGGCCGGCGGTTATCTGCTTTCACAAAACACCGTTCGACTCAACCGGATCATGAGTTGGCTGGATCCGGAAGGCACCAAGCAGGGCGTGGGTTATCAGGCGTGGCAGTCGCTGATCGCGCTTGGTTCGGGTGGCCCGACCGGGCTAGGACTTGGAAATGGCAGGCAAAAACTGGGATTTGTCCCGGAGCACCAGACGGATTTTATCTTCTCGGTGATCGGCGAGGAACTGGGCCTGATTGCCACGATGGGAGTGGTCGTGGCGTTCGTGTTGTTCGTGATTTGCGGGGCGTTCATCGCCCTGCGTTCGAGCGATTTTTTTGGATTTCTCCTCGCCTCCGGCCTGACGCTGTTGATCGGCCTGCAAGCGTTCATCAATATCGGGGTGGTGACGAGCACTCTGCCGAACAAGGGGCTGCCGCTTCCGTTCATCAGTCGCGGCGGTACAAACCTGGTGGTGATGTTGTTTTGCGTGGGCGTGTTATTGAGCATCGCCCGTTTTTCCCGTGGAGACGAGCCGGCCAAGTCGGTGCGAATGGGGTCATCAGGGGGATTGTCCCCGTTCAGGGCCGGATGACGATGAACAAGCCCTTGGCCAAGCGCGTTGCCATCGCCTGCGGAGGAACCGGGGGGCACCTGTTTCCGGGGATCGCCGTGGGGGACGCGCTTGTGGCGCGGGGTTGTGAGGTCACGCTGCTCGTCAGCCCGAAGGAGGTTGACCAGACTGCGGTCAAGTCCGCCTACGGGATGGATGTCGAGCCGCTGCCGGTGGTGGGCCTGTCCGGCAACCTGCCCAAGTTTACCTTTCGTTTTTTTCAGTCGCTTGGCCATTGTTGCAAACTGTTCCGTGAACAACGTCCTTCGGTCGTGCTGGCGATGGGCGGGTTCACCAGCGCGCCGCCGGTGATCGCCGGCAAGATGATGGGTGCGAAGATTTTCCTGCACGAAGCCAACGCCGTGCCGGGGCGCGCGGTCAAGCTGCTATCGCCACTGGCGGACGAGGTGTTCGTGCAATTTCCCGATGCCATGTCAGGTGTGTCCGGCGCCGGTGTTCGTGCGACCGGCATGCCGGTGCGCGCCACGATGGAGCCGGTACCCAAGCCGGATGCCAGGACGGTGCTTGGCTTGGCGGATGACCAGCCGGTGCTGCTCGTGATGGGTGGTAGCCAGGGAGCGGAGTCGATCAATCAGGCGATGCTTGATACACTGCCTCGCTTGGCCAAGTCGCTGCCGAAGTTGCAGTACATTCACCTGACCGGCAACCGGGAGTTGAACCCGGTCCGGGAGGCCTACGATGCGCTTGGCCTGCGGGCGGTGGTACGTCCGTTTTTGACTGAGATGGAATACGCGCTTGGTGCCGCGGATTTGGCCGTGAGTCGCTCGGGGGCCTCGTCATTGGCCGAGTTTTCCGCGATGGAACTGCCTGCCATACTCGTGCCGTATCCGGCCGCTGTGGACGATCACCAGCGGTTGAACGCACGGAAGTTCGTCGAGATGGGGGCGGCGCGGTGTTTTCACCAAAAGCAACTGACTTCCAAGCTGCTGCTGACGCAGTTCATGGAGTTGTTCCGCAAACCGAACACGCTGAAGAAAATGTCGGAGGCGATGCGGCGATGGAAAGCCGACCAGGCGACGGAAGAAGTGGTCCAACGAATATACGAAGTGTGCCAGTGGGGAAACCCGGAGATGGACGACCTGTTCATCCCCGTGCCCAAAACAAGGGAGGTAGCGGCATGAGCCTGAGCGCAGTGGAGCCGGCGGTCGGTCAACCTGATCTGAAGTCGCTGTTTGAATCGGCAGCGGATGATGGCACGGAAGTGCTGAAGGACGCGCCGCTTGGCGAGAAAACCACGCTACGTGCGGGCGGTGCGGCGGACTGGTATGCAGAGCCAAACACGATTGAGGGGCTGGCGGCGCTTGTGCGAGTCTGCCGCGAGCACAATTTGCCGGTGACGGTGCTCGGGCTGGGCTCCAATTTTCTCGTGCTCGACAGTGGAGTGCGCGGGCTGACAGTGCGACTTTGTGGTGAGCCTTTTGTTGCCATCGAGACGGATGGTGAACACATCCGCTGTGGTGCTGGTGCGCGGATGAAAAAAGTGGCCACCGAGGCCAGGCGAAGCTGCCTTGCCGGGATGGAATTCCTCGAGGGGATCCCCGGGAGCATTGGCGGCGGGTTGCGGATGAATGCCGGTGCGATGGGGAGCGAGATGGTCGAGATCGTCGAGGGCGTGAGCTTCATGGACAAAGCCGGCGAGGTGTTCGAGATGGCCGGGAGTGACATCGAGTTTTCCTATCGAAGCTGTCCACTTTTGAAAAACCAGATCGCGCTTGGAGCGGTGCTGCGCGGTCGTCCGGACAGTGCGGAGGCGATCGCCGAGCGCATGGCGGCGTACAGTCAAAAACGCTGGGACAGCCAACCGGCGGCCCGTAGTGCCGGTTGTATTTTTAAGAATCCGGAAGCCATTCCAGCCGGCAAGTTGATCGACGAACTTGGCCTGAAGAGAACAATCGAAGGCGGCGCGATGGTGTCGGAGGAGCACGGCAATTTCATCATCAACAAAGGCGGGGCCACGGCGGCGGATTTTTTGAAGCTGATCGACCGCATCCGGCAGCGTGCGTTGGATGAGCGCGGCATCGTACTCAAGACCGAGGTGCAGATCATCGGGAAAACTGTGGAACATGACTGAGGCGCTGGACATTTGTGTGATGTTGGGTGGGCCATCCCCGGAGCGGGAGGTGTCGCTTCGTTCGGGTGCTGCGGTTGCGGAATCGTTGCGGGAGGCCGGCCACCGCGTGGTCGAGGTGGATCCGGTCGATGGCACTTTTCAACTACCTCTCAACGTGGACATGATCTTCCTCGCGCTGCACGGTACCTACGGAGAGGACGGCACGGTGCAGTCCGAATTGGACGCGCTTGGCACACCGTACACCGGATGCAGTGCCGAGGTGAGCCGACTGGCTTTTGACAAGGTTCAAACCAAGCGGGTGTGCGCAGCGCTCGGCCTTGCCACGGCCAACGATGTGGTGATCGAGGAGGATGGTGCGAAGCTGCCGCTTGGCCTGACGCTGCCGTTGGTGCTCAAGCCGGTGACTCAGGGCTCGAGCATCGGGCTGGAATTTGTGGACAGCGCCTTCGCTTGGCCAAGCGCCTTGGCCAAGGCTATGGCTCACGGTGGGCCGGTCTTGGTGGAGGAGAAAGTCGTCGGCCGTGAGGTTACGGTGGGCATCGTGGGCGGTGAGCCGCTGCCGGTGGTAGAGATTCGACCAAAGACCGGGGCGTACGATTA
>WTHH01000059.1 GCA_011523195.1 Verrucomicrobiales bacterium | reverse complement strand
GGGAGGCTCAACATCCACCACGGCAGGGCGGCAAAAAGGGCGGCCCTTTTAAGTGCGTCCGGTTCGAGGCGCAGTTTGCTGGCGCAGTACATCCAAAACACCAGCGAGGCGAGGGCCGAGAAGAAAAACAGGATCGGCAGGATTGGCAGCGCGTGATCCAGTTGCATGTTCAGCGCCGCGGCACCGCCGTTCAGCAGGCCAAGTGCAAGGATGCACAGCACGTTGGCCACCATCAGGCGTCGCGGTTCGTTCCGTCGCGCCATGTTACTTCGCTTGGCCAAGCGCTTGGCTCATGTCGGCCTGGATTTGCTTGTTGCCTGCGTAGGGGTCGTTGTTGCGCTTGGCGTAGTCGGCCAGGCGCTTGGTTAACTTCCGGATGATTGGTTTCGATTCCGGTTTGTCGAAGGCGTTTTGCAACTCGTCCGGGTCGGTCTTGAGGTCGAACAGCCACGGTTGGCCAAGCGAGGAGTAGACGAGCTTGTGCCGATCGGTGACGGCGGCGAGCCACGGCTGGCCGTTGGAGGTGGAGCGCAGGAATGCCAAGTCGTCCCACTTGTCGGCTTTGCCCCGGAACAGCGCCGAGGCGTCACGGCCTTGCACGCCCTTGGGCAGCTTATCGCCGGTGAGTGCGAACAGCGTTGGCATGAAATCGACGCAGCTTAACGCCTTGTTGACCACCGTGCCGGCGGGGATTTTGCCGGGGCAAACCATCAGGAACGGAATCCGCGCCGAGCCTTCGTACGGCACACCCTTGTTGAGTCGGCCGTGTTCGCCGCAGAGATCGCCGTGGTCGGAGGTGAAAACGATGATCGTGTTGTCGATCTGTTTGTTTTTGCGGAGCGTCTCGAGGATGCGGCCGATGTTGTCGTCGAGACATTTCACCATCCCGTAATACTTCGGCATAAGCAACCGCACGGTGTCGGCGGTGATACGGGGATCGGCGGCGGCCCAGCGGGGAGTCTGCGCGCGCGGTTTGTTGATCGACACCGGGATCGGCACCTTCACGTTTTCGTACAGCTTATCGTATGGCTTACGGACCGTGTTCGGGCCGTGCGGGTCGGGGAAACTGACCATGTAACAAAACGGCTTGCCCTTGTTTTTGTTGATGAAATCGATGGTCCGATTCGCGAGCCAGTCGGTGGCAAACGTGTGCTCGTCGGCCCCGTTCAGTTTGTAATCGGGAGCGCCCCGCTTATTGTAAGAGCCAATCATCGGGCCGGCCTTGGAGAAGGCGAATTTTTTCCAGTGACCGCGATTAAACATGTAGCGATTGTCCTCAAAACCGAAGTTCCGCTTGGGGGCCCATTGCGGTTTGCCGAGTCCGTCGAGATGCCACTTGCCGGAGTAGCCGGTTTTGTAGCCCTTGCGGCGGAGTATTTCGGCGAATGTTACGACGTCATCGCCAAGCGGGATGTTGTTGTTTGTGACCGGCGTGGCCTGCGGATACCTCCCGCTGACAAGCGCCGCCCGCGAAGGCGAACAAACCGGGGTGGTGGCGTAGAAGCTCGTGGCGATCGCGCCGTTTTTCGCGATCCAGTCGATGTTCGGTGTAATGACGATCTTGCCGCCGTAACAGCCAAGCGTCTTGAAATGATGCTCATCCGTCTGGATGACGAGGACGTTGTACGGCTTGGCCGCCGCGAACGCTTGGGCAAGCGCAGTCAGGAGCAGAACCGTCAGAAGTTTTTTCATCGCGCAAAATCCTGCCGCTTGGCCAAGCGCTTGGCAATGCTGGGAAATTTTTTACTTTTTGAACCGGCTGAGGCGGAGGAAGTTGATGGGGTGGGTGGTTTTGCCGTCTAGAGCGAGGTCGCTCAGAATGCGCCCCGTGACGCTGGAGAATTTGAAGCCGTGGCCCGAGAAGCCGCAGGCGAAGTGCACTCGGTCGCTCTCCGGGTGGCGGTCGATGACGAAATGGCTGTCGGTTGAGTTGGTGTATTTGCAAACCTTGATAGCCTCGATGGGG
Organism: Verrucomicrobiales bacterium; assembly: GCA_011523195.1. Classification (GTDB taxonomy): domain Bacteria; phylum Verrucomicrobiota; class Verrucomicrobiia; order Limisphaerales; family UBA1096; genus UBA1096. Next base: position 2,779 of record WTHH01000059.1, on the reverse strand, counting down.
CCAAACGCGCCGGGCAGATACCGGCGGAGCGGCAGCCGGATTTCCTCCTCGTCAGCGGGAAACGTCTCGGCGGTGATGGCGTCGGGGGGCATCGGTTGCCCGGGGTGATGCCACGCGAGCTTGAGGCCGCTGCCTTCGCCGGGGTTGTCGCTCATCGGGAAGCCGTAGTAGATGCCGGTGAGGTCGCCGTCGCCTTTGGGGTCGATGTTCCAAACCGGAAACTCGCCGCGTTGGAATGGCGTTGCATCCGGCGGGCGCACCCAGCCGAGGACTTGGCGGGTGACGGTGAGTTCCAGCTTGGGCAGGCGCAGCAACGGACCGGTCCATGCCCCTGCGCAGATGATCAGTTGCGCTGAGGTGTGCGTGCTGGACGCAGTTTGGACGGTGATGCCGTGAGTTTCATGCGACCAGTCGAGAACTGGTTCGTTGGTGAGCAGGGTGGCGCCGTGTCGTTGGGCGGCACGGGCGTAGGTCTCTACGGCGCGCTCGGAGAGGAGGTAGCCTCCTTCCGGTTCGAGCGCCCCGACCATCTTCTCGGGCAGGATGAACTGCGGGAACTGCTGGGCCAACTCTGTGTGCGTCAAGGTGGAGTAGCGGAGATCGTGTTTTTCGGAAGCGAGCTTGACGCCGCTGATCGCCCCGCCATCGGGGAAACCCATGTAAAGCACGCCGGTCTTGTGGAGCAGTCTCGTGCCGGTTTCCTGTTCGATCTCATCCCACAGCCGGTATGCCTCCTTGAGCAGCGGCACGTAGTCGGGGTGCTCCTGATAGGTTAGGCGGATGACGCGGGTGTTGCCGTTGTAGGAGGAATTGGTGTTGGGTACAGGCTGGCTGTCGATGCCGAGCACACTGGCGCCGCGCTTGGCTAAGTGCAGGCATGCAGCCGCGCCCATCGAGCCGATGCCGACGACAATGACATCGTGGTGCGAACTCATTTGGCACCGCGCTTCTTGAGAATCTTGACCTGTGTTCGCCGCTTGGCCAAGTCGAGCAGTTGGGCTGGCGTGGCGAAGCGAGAGATGTTCAGGTAGTCCGGTTGATCTTTGTCGTTGGTGGGATAGTCGCGGAAGTTGATTTTGCGGATACCGTCCTCGAACAACGCGGCGACGGTAACGAGGCTAGCGGTGTGGCCGTAGCCCCAAAGCTCTATCGGGGCGTCGTTGCAGAGGTCGAGTTGGTGAGTGGCCGCGATGCACTGTCGGATGTCGAGCGCCTGTTGACCGGCGAGCGTTTGGCCAAGCAACATAAAACGTCGGCGAGTCTGAGTAATGTGACGCTCGTTTTGGGTGAGTCGGGTCAGCCCGGTGCCGCGCGGCATTAAGGTGACGTATACCTCGGGGTGTTCGCGGACGAATTTCATCTGGCGCGCGAGGTTGGCACGGAGTTTTTTTGGGATCGGTGCACTGGCATCGATGCCGGCGAGTTTCAATTCCTCATTCCATTGCTCAGCGAAGGCGGGTCGGCCAAGATTCAAGTAGCGGTTCCAGCCGGCTTCGTCCGGCATTTCGATGTGCACCGCCTCCGGCTTGGCCAAGCCGGCCTTGTGGGCGACGTACATCCGCAGACGGACATGCGGTTGGCTGTCAAAGTCGTACGCGGCAAAGAGGACGCCGTCGTGAATGACCTCCCATGCCTTGCGGAGATTCAGTTCGGTTTCGCCGCTTGGCCAGGCGCCGAACGATTTGTGCCGGATGACCTCGAGCACGGCGGGGTCGGCGGTTTCTTCGCCGGATGCGATTCGCGGGAATGAGTCGTGGATGGTCGTGGTGCGCTCGTCAGCGGGGTCGGTCTTGTACACCTTGAGTTGTCGCGGGGTGAATTCCTTGCTAGCCAAAGTGGTGATCGGGCAGGTTTTGCCCTTGAGGTGTTTATTGAACCAGTTGAAGGCGGGGATGCGGAGTTCCTGCGAGTCGGAATGGCCGCCGGGCGTGATGGCCAGTCCGAGGTTTTGCGGCTTGCCGTGCAGTTCGTAAATGCGCGCGACCTTGGCGTGCAGTCGGGTGACGCCGTCGATCGGGAAAATGCCGTCGCGGTCGGTGTTCAGAATGAGCAACGGCCGTGGCGCGACGAGTGCGGCGACTTGCGCAAAGTCCCAGCGATAGGTGTTTACCTGGAACATGCAATCGCAATGTCCCTCGACAACGCCATCGACCACATGGTTTTGCAGGTCGGTGATGCCGGCGACCGGCGCGGCGGCCTTGATACGCTCGTCGAGTGTGGCGATCCACCAACTGTACGCGCCGCCGCCGCTGCGACCGGTGACACCGATGCGGTTTTTGTCGACAAAGTTCAGCGACTCGAGGAGGTCGATCGCGCGGATGCCGTTCCATGCCTCGACACCTGCGGGGGTGTAGCCGCGCGAATTCCACCACCACATGCGATGCCGGTAGGTGCCGTGGTGGATGCCCTCAAGTTCGCCAAGTTGGATCGTGTCGATAGTGAGGCAAACGTAGCCGTTGCGGGCGAACCACACGCCGTGATGTTGGTAGTGAGTCTTGTTGCCGTAATTTACGCCGTCGATTTGCACCCGGCCGTGGCCGCAGACGTAGAGGATCGCCGGGGCGGGGGCGGTGAGTTTCTTCGGCACGTAAAGATTGCCGGTGACGTACAGGCCGGGGCTGGACTGGTAGTGGAGCTTGCGCACCTCGAATTCATCGTGCTGCACCGTACCGGTGATCTTGACCTGCAACGGCGTACGCTCCGGCAGCGGGTCGAGCCCGAGCATCTCCCGGAGTTGGCGGCGGTATTCGTTTTTCTTTTCGTTCCAGTCGCCGAGATC
>WTHH01000234.1 GCA_011523195.1 Verrucomicrobiales bacterium | reverse complement strand
ATCCACGGCACAGCGGCGATCGCCGACGGCAGGGTGTTCGTCGGATGTGACGACGGTAAGCTGTACGCGCTCGACTTCAAGACCGGCAAACAAATTTGGTCGTTCAAGACGGAGGACATCGTGGAGTCTGCGCCGCTGGTGCGGGACGGCAAGGTGTACTTCGGGTCGTCCGACTGTTTCGTCTACGCGCTGGACGCCAAGGACGGAAAGTTGCTCTGGAAATTTGAAACCGAGGATCGTGTGCTGGGTGCGCCTAATTTTTTTCAGCCCAAGGGCAAAGACGCCAAGCCATCGCTGATCGTCGGCAGTTACGATTTCAAGCTGTACGCATTTGACCCGGTGACCGGCAAAAAGAAGTGGGACTACGAGACGTCGAACTACATCAACGGTTCGCCGGCGGTGTTTTCCGGGCGGACAGCGTTCGGCGGGTGCGACGCGTTGCTGCACGTGATCGACCTGAACGCCGGCAAGAAACAAAAACAGATCGACGCCGAGGCCTACATCATCGGCTCGGCCGCCGTGGTGGATGACATGGCGTATATCGGCCATTACGAGAATGAGTTTCTCTGCATCGACATCAACGGCGGTAAGATCGCGTGGAAGTACAAGGACAGGGCGTTTGCCTACGCCTCGTCGCCGGCGGTGACGAAGGATCGGCTGGTTGTCGGCTGCCGCGACAAGCGACTGCATTGTCTCGACCGTAAGACCGGCAAGCGGCTCTGGGCGTTTCGCACGCGTGGCAAGGTCGACAGCTCGCCAGTGATCGCGGACGGCAAGGTGATCGTCGGCTCGGACGACGGAAACCTGTACGTCGTCTCGCTGGAGGACGGTAAAAAACTTTGGTCGTACGAGATCGGTGAGGCAGTGATCGCCGCCCCAGCCGTGGCTAGCGGTACGATCGTGATTGGCGCGGAGGACGGCCGGGTCTACGCCTTTGGCTCGGCCAAGTAACCAGAGATTGTCCCATGAGCGAGACCGCCACCAAGACCGCGCCGCCGCTGGAAAAAAAGACCACCGTCGGCAATTATTTCGTCTCGAACTACCCCCCGTTTTCGTTTTGGAAACAGGAGGATGTGCCGGACTACCGCACCGCACTGGGCCAGCCGCCCAAGCCGGACACGCCGTTGGGCATTTACGTGCATATCCCATTTTGCCGGAAGCGCTGCCATTTTTGCTACTTCCGCGTTTACACGGATAAAAACTCGGAGGAGATTCGCAACTACATCGACGCCGTGCTCGCGGAGCTAAAGCTTTACGCAAAACAGAATTTTATCGGCGGCCGAAAGCCCAAGTTTGTCTATTTCGGCGGCGGCACCCCGTCGTACTTATCCGAGTCGCAACTGCGAGAGTTAACCGATGGCATGAAGGAACTGCTGCCGTGGGACGAAGTCGAGGAGGTGACATTCGAGTGTGAGCCGGGGACACTACGGGAGAAAAAACTCGAGATTCTCCACGAGATCGGTGTCACGCGGCTGAGCCTCGGGGTGGAGAATTTTGACGACCACATCCTTGAATTAAATGGCCGTGCGCACCGCGGACCGGAGATTGGCCGGGCCTACGAGTTTGCGCAGGGGCTGGGCTTCCCGCAGATCAACATTGACCTCATCGCTGGCATGGTCGAGGAGACGGAGGATAACTGGAAGGCCTGCATCGAGCGCACGCGAGAAATGGCGCCGGACAGCGTCACGATTTATCAGATGGAGGTGCCGTACAACACCGGCATCTACCAGCAGATGAAGGCTGACGGCAAACTCACCGCGCCTGTGGCGGACTGGGACACCAAGCGACGCTGGGTCAACGATGCCTACACCGCCCTCGAGCAGGACGGCTACACCGTCAGCAGCGCTTATACGGCAGTGAAGGACAAGGCGCGGACGAGCTTTGTGTATCGCGACCGGCTCTGGGCCGGAGCCGATCTGCTCTCGTTGGGCGTGGCCTCCTTTGGTCACATCGGCGGCACGCACTATCAAAACCTGCACGACTTCGCGCCCTACATCGAGTGCATCGACCGCGGCGAACTGCCGGTCTACCGCGCCCTCACGCCAAGCGACGACGAGCGGTTAATCCGCGAGTTCATCCTACAGATGAAACTCGGTCACCTGAAGTTTTCCTACTTCAACAAAAAGTTTGGCACTAACGCCGCCGAACGATTTGCCAAGCCGCTGCAGACAATCAAGGACTGGGGATTTGCAACGGTCGATGGGGACGACCTGCGGCTAAACCGCGAGGGCCTACTGCAGGTCGACCGCCTACTGCACGAGTTCTTTTTGGACGAACACCGAAACGCCCGATACGCCTGAACCAAGGACAGATCACCCGTGCCCCAAGCCGAAACAAACCCCTCTGAAACCGCAATCAAAAACGAAATCACGTTTCCGCTGGATGAGTTCTATCGCTTGGCCAAGCGCCCCCTCCCTATGATCCGACCGGTCGATAGGCAAGACGTTCCCCAACCCTACCATTCCCTACTCGTTCATGAGCGGGACATGACTTCCACGCTTAGCCAATTTCACGACGACGAAATCGAGTTAAAAGTCCTGAGCCTACAGAACAGCGACGGCGGCTACTACCGCGAGGTGCTGCTATTGGCCAAGCAAGACCAGCGCCCGGTCGAATACGGTGCTATCCGGATTTGTCTTGAGCATTTTTCCGAGCCAGCTCGGGAGGCCATCGTAAGCGCTTCAAATCCGCTTGGCCAACTTCTGCACGACTATCAGATCAAATACCTCAGCCGCCCCTCAAGATTCCTCGCCATCGAATGCGATAACTATATAGCAGGGCTGTTCGACTGCCCAAATCGGCCGACACTTTACGGCCGGCACAACACCCTTTACAACGCAAACAGCGGGGCACATCTGGCTGAGATCGTCGAGATTTTGCCCTTAAATTAACAAGTGCTAACTTTTAATTGCTTTAATGGATAAAGACAACAGCTACGACACCATTTTGATTGGAGCAGGGCCAGCAGGTTCAAGTGCGGCTGCAATTCTCGCTGAGCACGGACACAACGTTTTGCTCATAGAGAGAGAAAAATTTCCAAGATATCATGTTGGAGAATCTCTAATCCCCTTTACATTCGAACCGCTCAAAAGACTTGGGCTTATCGAACGAATGCGTGATTCAGCATTCACAAAAAAGTACAGCGTACAGTTTATCTCCACTTCCGGAGAAGCTTCGCAACCATTTTATTTTAATACCCGTTACGACAATGATGTCTCACAAACTTGGCAGGTTTTGAGATCAGAATTTGATTTGATGTTGCTTAACGATGCCAAGGACAAAGGTGTTAATGTACTTGAAGAAACTCAGGTTATTGATCTGCTAAAGGATGGGGAAAAGGTTATAGGTGTTAGAGTCCAGAATGCCGATGGCAGCGAGAGAGAATTCATGGCACCCATGACTTTAGATTGCACAGGAAAGGAATCATTCAGCGCATCAAGAAATCGATGGCGCATGCGAGATCCCTATCTGAATAAGGTCGCTGTTTGGACTTACTACAAGGGAGCCAAACGAGACAAAGGTATTGATGAGGGAGCGACAACTGTTGCTTTTTTGCCTGACAAGGGATGGTTTTGGTATATTCCCCAGCACAATGACATGGTAAGCGTTGGAGTCGTTGCTGAAGGAAAATATCTTACACGAGATAAAATTAAGTCTCCTAAAGAAATTTTCAACAGGGAAGTTACTCAAAATAAGTGGATTCAGGAATATTTGTCCTCAGGCAATTGCACTGGTGAATACTACATCACAAACGAATATACATTCCACTCCAAGCACTCGTCCTGCCAAGGATTGTTACTAGTCGGAGATGCCTACTGCTTCTTGGACCCTGTTTTCTCCTCAGGGCTAATGCTGGCATTAAAAAGCGGCATTATGGCAGGTGATTCAGTTAGCAACGCCATAAAGACAAACAATTTCTGCCCATCCCAATTCACAGAATATTCCACTACTTTGCGAGAAGGAATAGAGAACATGCGTAAGCTTGTTTACGCATTCTACAATCCCAAATTTACTTTCAAGGATATAACGGAGAAATACCCAGAGTTGACCGGGGACATAACTGATTGCCTATCTGGTGATGTGAATAAGGATTTCACAAAACTGTGGGAAGCCTTTGAGGAATTCTGCGATATTCCAAAAAACCTTGATTATGGCCAACCACTAGTTGCCTAAGTTGCAACTATATATATTGGTATTAATCTTTCTTTGAGCCACAAATTTCATCACCAAAAATCACTCGTTGAATTCGCTCACCTTTTTGGAGCATTAAACCGTTAAAAAAGAAGGGTGTGAAAAGAAACAACCCCGAATAAAAGTTTGAAGGAACCTTCAAAATTCGGGCAGAATTTTCGAGACATAAACCAGCAAAGAAATGCTGATTATAGAAATGAATACCTTTTTTCCTTATTATCCGGATAGATTACTGAACATGTAAAATGATCCTGATTTCTACTCAAATACTCCCTAAAATCTAACCTTACAAAATGAGTGAAAAATTGGTATTATTCATCAATAAGTTCTAAATTACGCTAAAAAATCGAATCTCATTATATTTAGGATTTAGGAGATGAGGTGTATTAAAAACTCGCATACACATTAGCGTTATTATTTCATCCTCATGTCGTCGAAGAGATTGATCGAATTGGTTTGAAGTAAAAGCCGAAAAATTCCGAAATTGTCTCTTAATCCCTTTTAGAATTATAAGTTATAATTTTGAAATAAAACGATTAATAGCGCTTCATTTCCAT
>WTHH01000443.1 GCA_011523195.1 Verrucomicrobiales bacterium | reverse complement strand
CCATAAGTATGACCCGTTCACACAGCGGGATTTTTACAGCCTCGCCGCCTTCTTTGCCGACGTGGACGACGTCCAGACTTTTCGCGGCAGCAACTCGTTACCGACCACGCGCAACCCGGAGATGAAAGTCGTCTCGCCGCTCGACGTCACCGGGCAGCAGACGCGAACGATGGTCACCGGCCGCGTGAAGCCGCGAACCATCCGCGTGCTGTTGCGTGGAAACTGGATGGATGACTCCGGCGAAGTCGTGCTGCCGGCCACGCCTCATTTTCTGCCAACACTCGTCACTGAGCAACGCGCCAACCGGCTGGATCTGGCGAACTGGCTGATGCAGCCGGAGAATCCGCTGACTGCACGCGTGTTCGTGAACCGGCTCTGGTATCTGTTTTTCGGCGATGGCCTGTCGCGCACGCTTGACGATACCGGTTCGCAGGGCGAATGGCCGGCGCACCCTGAGCTGCTCGACTGGTTGGCGGTCGAGTTCATCGAGAGCGGCTGGGATATCAAGCACATCGTTCGGCTGATCGTGAACTCCAGCACCTATCGCCAGTCGTCCCTCGTCGATGCCGATGCACTCGAGCGCGATCCCGCCAACCGGCTGCTTGCCCGCCAGGGCCGTTTTCGTTTCCCGGCCGAGACCATCCGCGACAACGCGCTGGCGATCGGCGGCCTGCTCAACGGCCGGATGGGTGGCGCGGTCTCGCGGCCGTACCAGCCGGCTGGCTACTATGCGCCGCTTAATTTCCCAAAGCGCACCTACGAAGCGGATGCTACCGACAGCCAGCATCGGCGCGGGGTGTACATGCACTGGCAGCGGCAGTTTTTACACCCGATGCTGCGGGCATTTGACGCGCCCACCCGCGAGGAGTGTACCGCCCAACGCCCGGTCAGCAACACGCCGCTTGCCGCGTTGACGCTGATGAACGACCCCACGTTTGTTGAGGCGGCGAAAGGGTTCGCTGTGCGCATCCTGAGCGAAGGTGGCACAACCCGTACGGAGCGCCTGACGTGGGCTTGGCAAGCCGCACTCGGCCGTACTCCGGCTCCGGATGAACTCAAGGTGGCCAACGAGTTTGTGCAACAGGCACTTGATCGATACGCCGACGATGCCAAGGCCGCCGACGAACTGCTCAGCGTTGGCCTGACCAGTGTGCCATCGCATCTCTCGACCACCGAGACTGCCGGCTGGGCCAGCGTCGCCCTCGCATTCCTGAACCTGAGCGAAGTCATCACCCGCAACTAACATGTCATCCGATCCACAAACTGTTCTGAACCAGATTAACCGCCGTTCCTTTCTTAGTCGTGCCTCGCTTGGCCTGGGTGCCACTGCACTCGCGAGTCTGGCCAAGCCGGGTTGGCTGGGAGCCGCAGAGGCCAAGGAGGGGCTGACTGGCTTTCCCAATTTTGCACCCAAGGCCAAGCGCGTGATTTTTCTCTGCATGGCCGGTGGGCCGTCCCATCTGGAGACGTTCGATTACAAGCCGCGCTTGGCCAAGCTCAACGGCCAGCCGATGCCGGAGTCGTTCACCAAGGGCCAGCCGATTGCCCAGTTGCAAAATCAGCAGCTAAAGTGTCTCGGCCCCATTTTCAAGTTTCGGAAACACGGCCAGTCCGGCCAGGAAATTTCCGACATCCTCCCCGGCATCGCCGGGATCGCGGACGACATCGCCATCGTGCGCTCGATGCACACGGACCAGATCAACCACGACCCTGCCCACACGGTGATGAACACCGGCACATCCATCTCCGGTCGACCGAGCATGGGATCGTGGGTCACCTACGGCCTGGGTTCGATGAGCGACGACCTGCCCGGATTCGTGGTGTTGACGAGTGAAGGCGGGCGCAACCCGCAGCCGATCTCCTCGCGGCAGTGGGGCGCCGGATTTTTGCCGAGCAAATTTCAGGGCGTGCAGTTTTACTCGAAGGGCGACCCGGTGCACTATGTTCGCTCCGCGCCCGGCATCAATCGCGATCAACAACGAAACTTCATCGATACAGTTGGCAGATTGAACCGCATCCGCGACCGACAGGTGGTCAATCCGGAAATCGAGTCGCGCATCGCGCAGTACGAGCTGGCGTTCCGGATGCAGACCAGTGTGCCGGAGTTGATGAACTTTGACGATGAACCCGGACACGTACTTGAAAAGTACGGTGTCAAGGGGATGGACGGCTCGTTCGCGGCGAATTGTCTGCTCGCGAGGCGCTTGGCCGAACGTGGCACGCGCTTCATCCACCTCTACCATCGCGGCTGGGATCACCACGGTGACCTCGACCGTTACATGAAGATTTGCTGCGGCCTCTGCGACCACCCCAGCGCCACGTTGGTGAAGGATCTCAAGGAGCGCGGCATGCTCGACGACACGCTCGTCATCTGGGGCGGTGAATTTGGCCGAACGCCCATGTTTCAGGGAAAAGGCGCCACTGCGGGCCGCGATCACCACATGCGGGCCTTTTCGATGTGGCTGGCCGGAGGCGGCATCAAGGGTGGTGTCACACACGGCGAGACGGACGAGTTGGGCTACCACGCCGCCGTCGACCGGACCCATGTCCGTGACCTTCACGCAACCATGCTTCATCTCTTAGGCATTGATTCCCAGTCATTCACGCATCGTTTTCAGGGGTTGGACGCCCGATTGACCGGGGTGGAAGAGGAAGCTCAGGCCATTAAACCGATCCTTGCCTGACACCCAAGCGCTTGGCCAAGCGTGAGTTAGGTCATCCGGCACGCCATTTTTTACAAAAAACAGGGTTGACTGATTGGGGAATTGGGCGTACGGCTGCCCCCTCAGCAGCTAATTGACCATGAGCTCTCAAGCAAATGACAAGCGTACCGTGACCAAGCGTGAATTGGCGACGCGGGTGCGCTTGGCAATCAAGCCGGAGCTGAAGCTGCAACAATCCCAGGTTACGGAGGTTATCTCCGAAACATTGGATGCTATCCGAGACTCATTGGCAAACGGTAAAACCGTGGAGCTCAGAAACTTCGGTGTGTTTAAGATCGAGACCCGCAAACAGCGGATCGGCCGTAACCCGAAGAACCCCGGGGTGGATATTCAGATTCCGGAACGCTCAGTGGTCAAGTTTCGTGCCGGCAAGGAGTTGAAGGAGTTGCTGGCCTCGTCGACCGACCCCGTGGAGGAGCCCACACCGGCTGGCCTTGTTGGCGGGGTAGATAACGACGCTTACTGACCGGCGCCCTGCCGGATAGCCTCTAGTTCCTCCCAGCGGGTGTACAGCTCGGCTGCCTTGTTTTTTGCCTGCTCCATTTTCAACGTGAGTTCACCAGTTTTGTTGCCGTGCTTTGAATGAAATTCCGGGTCGGCGAAAAGTCCCTCAATTCTTGAGACCTCCTCCTCGGCCCCTAGGATCGCCTCCTCCATTCCCTCGAGTTCCTTTTTCTCCTTCCAAGTCAGTTTGCGCGGCTTGGCTGTATTCGCGGTGACCGGCTTGGCCTTAGCCTTGGCCGGTTCTTCCCTTTTGGCCAGGCGCTCTTTTCTCTCGGCCAGTTTCTCCCGATAATACTCGTAATCGCCCTCGCTGTAGACCACCTGCCCGTCCCCCTCGAACGCGATGATGCCGGTGCAGACGCGATTGAGAAAATACCGGTCATGGCTTACCACCAGAACACAGCCGGAAAACGCGAGCAACGCCTCCTCGAGCAGGCGCAGGGTCGGCAGATCGAGGTCGTTCGTCGGCTCGTCGAGAATGAGAAAGTTGCCTCCGTGCTTGAGAATGCGGGCGAGCAGTAGACGGCTTTTTTCACCGCCGGACAAACTCTTCACCTTCATGTTGATGCGCTTGGGGTTGAAGCCAAACCGCTGCAGATAGGCGCGGATGGCCAGTCGACCGTTGCCAAAGTCGATCATGTCTGAGCCCTCGGCCACCTCATCGAGCAGCGTCTTTTCCGGGTCCAGTTGAATGCGCTCCTGATCCACGTAATTGAACTCGGTCAGCACGCCCACTTTTCGGCTGCCGCCAGTCGGTTTCAACTGGCCAAGCACAATGCGAAGCAGGCTGGTTTTACCGAGGCCGTTCCGGCCGCAGATGCCGATGCGCATGCTGGCCTCGAAGTTAAAGTCGAACCGGTTAATCAACTTTTGCCCCCCCAACTCAAGCTCGACGTTGATCAGGTCCACCACGCGGTTGGCCAGTTGGCCCGGCGGCGGGATGATCAACTCCATCTCCAAATCCTTGTCCGGCCCCTGCGTGTTTTTGATCCCGTGAAACTTGTCCACACGGAACTTGGCCTTGGTCGTCCGCGCCTTTGGCCCACGGCGAATCCAGTCCAGTTCCCGACGCAAAAACCGTTTCCGTTTCAGCTCCAGCGCCTGTTCGTTTTCCATTCGGGCGAGTTTCGACTCGAGATAGTCCGAGTAGTTGCCCTTGTGCAGGTAAAACCGGCCGGCCTGCAACTCAACGATATGGTTGCAAATCTCGTCGAGAAAATACCGGTCATGCGTCGTCACCAGAAACGCTCCACGATATTTTTTCAAAAACTCCGCCATCCACTCGATCGAGTCGGTGTCGAGATGGTTCGTCGGTTCGTCGAGGATCAGTAGGTCGGGGTTGGAGATGATCGCGCGGCAGAGTGCAACGCGCCGTTTTTCCCCGCCGGACAAGGTGCCCATCAACCGCTCCGGCTCCGGCGCGTTGAGGTGCGTCATCGCGGTTTTGATTCGCGTGTTGATGTTCCACGCGTCCGCTGCGGCGATCTGCTGCTCCAGATCCGACTGCCGGCTGGAGTCCGCCGCGAGCGTCTCGTATTCAGCGAGCAAATGCAT
>WTHH01000361.1 GCA_011523195.1 Verrucomicrobiales bacterium | reverse complement strand
CCCCCGGCCCAACCAGCTCGGAAAACAGTTTGTTTTGCGCGGAAACACCGGAAAAAACTAACCCGAGAGCCAGCCCTAACGCGAATAATTTGTTTGTTTTCATTTCTTTAAATTGCCTGCTTCACGTTTAATAGCTCAAAATATACTAATTGGCAATTACAATTTTGTTTTTTTTACTATAGTTTCACCCTCCGATTAGGCATTGAACCCACCCCGGTTCAACGCCACATTGCGCCCCCATCACGTGGCTCTCCCGCACGAACGTTACCTCGACCACTCCGCCGAAACCCGGCTGATCACCACTCCGCCGAAACCCGGCCTACGCTTGGTCGTGGTCATCCCCTGCCATGACGAGCCGGATCTGCCCGGGGCACTCCGGCATCTGACCAAGTGTGATCCCCCGCTTGGCCAAGCGGAGATCATCGTTATTATCAACGCCTCCGCCAACCACTTGGAATCCGTTCACGAACAAAATCGGCAGTCTCTTGGCCAAGCGCAGGATTGGCTCGAGTCCCGAGGCGACCACTGGCTGCCCATCCACCTGCTGCACCTGCCCGACCTGCCGAGCCGCCATGCCGGGGTCGGGCTGGCGCGCAAGCTAGGAATGGACGAGGCGCTTCGGCGGCTGGCCGACGTTGGCCAGGCGGAGGAGGGGTTGATCCTCTGTTTCGATGCCGACTGCCGCTGCACGACCAATTACTTCACCGGCATTGAGTCTCACTTTGCCGAGCGCCCGAATTGCCCCGGTGCCAGCCTGCACTTCGAGCATCCACTTGGCCAAGAGGAGATGGAGCAGATGGGTTTCGGCGCACCCGGCCAAGCGCTTGGCCAAGCCGGGTTCGACGGCATCGCCGCCTACGAACTACACCTGCGCTACCACGTTCGGGTGCAGAAATGGATCGGCTTTCCCTACGCCTTCCAGACAATCGGCTCCGCCATGGCCGTCCGGGCCTGGGCGTACGTCAAGCAGGGCGGCATGAACCGCCGCCACGCCGGGGAGGATTTTTATTTCCTCCAGAAAATCAGCTGGCTTGGACCGATCAGCGAGTTATCCACCGTCACCGTGTTTCCCTCACCAAGGCTGTCTGGGCGAGTTCCGTTTGGCACCGGTAAGGCCGTTGGCGACTATATCGAGTCAGGGCAACAAACCACGTATCCACTGCAGGCCTACCGCGATGTGGAATGGCTGATCGTTCAGGCGAATCCGCTTTGGGAAAGCGGCCGGTTTTCCGAACCGCCGCCGGATTCACTTGGTCGCTTTTTTGGGGAAGAATTCATCGAGTCGGTTGCCCCGGAGATTCGCCAAAACTCAACCGGCCCGGAGTCGTACCGAAAACGATTCTTTCGCTGGTTCAACGCCTTCCGGTTGATGAAATATCTCAACTTCTCGAGGGACAAAATATACGGGGCCATCCCTGTCGAGACAGCCGCCCGGGCGCTGCTCAACGAAATGGGAGTCGCCGCTGAAAATGAAAACACGGCCGAGTTGTTGAGACGATACCGCCAACTCGACCGCGCTCAGAGATATTAACTTGATTTAGCGACGGCCCTTAAGCTTTGTCGCGCGTTCCTGCAGCCAAACCAGATCCGGATTGCGCATATTACTATGTGCATGGTTTCCCCAATGGGCTTCCTTAGTTCGTGCTTGAAGTTCCTTCGTGTCCTTGCCCATCCACTTGCGCACCTTGGTGGAGCCGTCCATGTAGCCCAAGGCTGAAGAGCCTGCGTGGTGACCGGCGGGCACATGGTAAAAGTTCTGTTTCATGTTAACGCCGTAGAAAGGTCGACAAAGGCTCACAGGGTGCACCTCAACAAACGTGAAAATCTCAGCTGGGCCACGGGCCGAGTCCGCCATTTTCAGATAGGACTGGTAGCGTGGATTCGGCTGATTGCGATAGGCTGGTTCACCCTGCCCGCGCGAAGTATCCCAGCCCACAAAACTATTTAGAGCATAACTTCTAAGCCGAGGCATCTCCCTGCGACCGATCTTGTGCGTGCTCTTGTCGGTGGGACACTTGTAAACCCCCTTGGTCTGAATGTACTGCCCGAACAAAGACAGCCGCTTGTCGATCAGCATCTCCGGCTTGAGCGCATCCTCCGGCCGCGAGGAAAATACACCGCCCACCCACGTCTTTTTAATAAGGCCGTTGCCGTTGTGCACCACCTTGTCTTCGTGGTCATCGGCATATAGCTGCATCATGATCCCAAGCTGCTTGAAATTATTCAGGCAGAGTGCCTGATGCGCCTTAGCCTTGGCCTTGGCCAACGCCGGCAGCAACAGGCTGGCAAGAATCGCAATGATTGCGATCACCACCAGCAACTCAATCAAAGTAAATCCACTTGTTCTCTTTTTGTTTTTCATAATTGATACTCCACCTTCTCCCATATGCGGCAACGGGCATTTGCCCTAAAAAACACACGCTTAAGGCCAGAACATACCCTTTGGCCAAGCGTTTGCAATATGTAAAGTTATCCCTTTTTGAAGTCAATTTTAGAGGCCAAGCCGTCTTTGCACCTGGCCAAGCGCCCACTCGGCGTGCTCGGCAATGAGCGGCTCGGGATCTCCGCAGGCGCGCTCCAGCGCCGGGATCGCCGCCGCATCCCCGACATTTCCCAGCGCCACGCAGACGTTGCGCAGCACGCCCCGGCGCTTGGTTCGTTTCATAGGAGTACCACGAAACTTTGCCCTGAACTCATCGCCGTCCAGCGCAAGCAATTCCAGCAGGTCCGCTTGACCAAGGTCCAACCGGTGATGCTCCGCCATCATTCGGCCCTCCCCGGCGAACCGATTCCACGGACAGGCTGCAAGGCAGTCGTCGCACCCGTAAATCCGGTTGCCAATCATCGGCCGAAACTCCTCCGGGATGCTCCCCTTCAGTTCGATGGTCAGGTAGGAAATGCAGCGCCGGGCATCCAGTTGAAACGGCGCGATGATCGCCCCGGTCGGGCAGGCGTCGATGCAGTCGGCGCACTTGCCGCAATGGTTTTGCTCCGGCTCATCCGGCTCCAGCTCGGCCGTAGTGATGATCTCTGAAATGAAAAACCAGTTACCCAGCTCACGGCTGATGAGGTTCGTGTGTTTGCCGATGAAACCCAACCCGGCGCGTTGGCCAAGGTCGCGCTCAAGCAACGGGCCGGTATCTACGTACCAGAGTGAGCGCGTGCCCTCGCCGGCCAGCGACTGGACACTCTCCGTCAATTGGCCAAGCGCTTGGCCAAGCGTGTCGTGGTAATCGTTGTAGCGGGCGTACCGCGCGATGATTCCCCGGTTGGCGGTCTCCTTTTCCTCCGACGCACTCCCGTAACTTGCGGCAAGCGTGATGACCGAACGCGCCTGCTCGAGTACCAACTGCGGATCAACCCGCTTGTGCGCGTTGCGCTCCAACCAGCCCATCGAGCCGTGGCGCTGATCCTTCAGCCAGTCGAGAAAATGCCCGGCACTCTCGGGAGGCTCGGCGGTAGTGACACGGCAATCGTCGAATCCCAGTTCCAACGCGCGCTGGCGGATCGCTGCTTTCATCACGCGCGCGCGCCGATCGCCCCACGGTATTGGCTAAGAATCAACTGGGCCACATCCTTGGCCGATCGGTACTCGGTGTTCACCAGCATATCGGCCCGGCCGTAGGCTGGCTTGCGCTCCTTCATGAGGTCGATTATGCGCTGCCGGGGATTCTCCGTCTGCAACAATGGCCGGTGGGATTGATCCTTCACGCGGCGCCAGATCGAGTCGGGCGAGGCCCAGAGACAAAACACCATCGCGTACTGCTTCATGGTGTCCATGTTGGCGTGGTCGACCAGCAGCCCGCCCCCGGTGGCGATGACTGTTTCGCTGCGCTCGGCCAGGCGCGTGACCACCTCGCGCTCGTAGCGGCGAAACGTCTCCTCGCCGTGTTCTTCGAAAATTCTCGGGATGCTCATCCCAACATGTTCCTCAATAAACAGGTCAGTGTCCAAAAACTCAAAACCACTGACCCTGGCCACGACGCGGCCAACAGCCGTCTTGCCGCAGCCCATGAAACCGGTCAGCGCGATGTTTTGAATGTCTCGTTCCGCATCCACGCCGCGAACCTACAACAATCGGATTTCGGTTGCCCGACATTTCACCCAAAACTCGACCCGCCTACTCCCCCACCGTACGCTGTCGGCACGTGAATCACTGGTCACCAACTCTCCTTTTTATCAGCATCGGGCTGGCAGGCCTGCAGGCTGCCGAACCATCAGCGGACGAGTTTTACCGGCGCGACACGGTGCAGACAATCCGCCTCACCATCAGCAAGGGGAACCTGCAAAAAATGCACGACTCCCTGCCGGAACGCATCTACGTACCGGGCAACTTTCGCTGGGGCGATGTGAAACTGAAAAACGTCGGTATCCGCTATAAGGGCAACAGTTCCTCGCGGCCGGGGCAACGGCACAAGCGCAGTTTTCTCATCAAGGTCAACGAGTTTGAAAAAGGCACACGCTTCCTAGGGCTGCGCCGCATCGCATTGGACAATGGCGTGCAGTTCGGCAGCCTGTTCAGCGAACCCGTCATCACGGACATCCTCCGTGCCGAGGGCATCCCGGCATCGCGCCACAACTACGCGCGTGTTTTTCTCAACGACAAATTCATCGGCGTGTACGGAAACGTCGAGCGCATCGACGAATCATTCGTCGCGACGCACTTCCCCGGAAAAAAGGGGCCACTCTACAAGGTTCACATGCCCGGCCCCGGCGCCATGCTGAACTACGCCGGAGACGATGTGAACGAATTCAAAAAAGGCGTCGAGCCAAAGACCAATGCCGCCGAC
>WTHH01000401.1:2977-4796 GCA_011523195.1 Verrucomicrobiales bacterium | reverse complement strand
GGCGGCGTTGGGCTGAGCGTCGTGATGGGACTGAAGCTGGCGGGCGCGTACCCTATCATCGCGGTGGACACGCTGGAGAACAAACTGGATTTGGCCAAGCAGGCGGGGGCGACCCACGTGATCAACGCCTCGGAGGTCGACCCGGTTTCAGCTCTGCGCGATCTGACCGGGGGTGGCGCAGTGGACGTGTTCGAGGCGGTCGGCAGTGAGAAGGCACTGGCGCAGGCATACGCCGCCACGCGTAAGGGCGGCCGTACGGTGACGGTCGGCCTGCCGAACCCGGACAGTGAACTGCGAATTTCCGCGCTTTCTGTGGTGGCCGAGGAGCGCCAACTCATGGGCTCGTACATGGGCTCGTGCGTGCCCAAGCGTGACATCCCTCGCTTCCTGCAATTGTACCGCGAGGGGCGGCTGCCGGTGGACATTTTGAACAGCCGCTTCATCGACCTCGATCAGGTCAACGAGGGCTTTGACGCACTCGATCAGGGCGAGGTCGCCCGGCAAATCATCAAGTTCGACATTTAACCGACCATGAAAATCATCATCACATTGACAGCTGCGTTGCTGGCGCCCCTGGCGTTATTGGCGCAGGAGAAAAAGGGGCCATACGAGAGTGACTTCGATCTGCCCGGTTCGCGTGCCGAGGTTTACAAGACAATCGGCGACGTGAAGTTGAAAATCTACATTTATGAGCCCAAGGGCCACAAGGCCAGGGCCAATCGGCCGGCGATCGTCTTCTTTTTCGGGGGTGGCTGGACGGGCGGGACACCAAAACAATTTCAAGAGCACTGCCGCTACCTTGCCTCGAAGGGCATGGTTGCGATGGCGGCCGATTATCGGGTGGCCAGTCGGCAGGGCACGAAACCATTCCACTGCGTTCGTGATGGTAAATCGGCCGTGCGCTGGATTCGCCAGAACGCCAAGCGGCTTGGCGTCGATCCGAACCGCGTGGCAGCCGGCGGTGGTTCCGCCGGGGGACACGTGGCCGCCAGCACCGGCACGCTGCCCAAGCACGACGAACCGGGAGAAGACATGAAGATCAGCTCCGTCCCCAACGCGATGGTGCTTTACAATCCGGTACTGATTACGGCCGAGGCTAAGGGATTGAAGACCTTTGGTGGCGATCGTTTGGAGAGACTAAAAAAGCGGCTTGGTGTTGAAGACCCTACGACGTTGTCGCCATACCACAATATTCGTAAGGGCCTTCCTTCTTCGTTGGTAATCCACGGCCGAGGAGACACAACTGTGCCATTCCTGACCGCCGAGATGTTCGTGAAGCAGTCGGTCAAGGCCGGTCTCCGGTCGGAACTGGACGGCTACGACGACATGCCGCACGGTTTTTTCAATCTTGGCCGGTACGACAACAAGATGTTTCTTGCGACTGTCACGCGGATGCATGAATTCTTGAAATCGCTCGGTTACATGAAGGGCAAGCCGACGGTGGACAGGTTCTTGAAGCGCTTGGCCAAGGGGAAGTAGTCGCCTTGATTGAGAGGCCGCAAAAGCTTGGCTTGATGGTTTCGGTGGCGCCGGACGCGCCGGGCTTCGGCCAAGCGCTTGGCCAGGCGAAGGCCGCGTTGGCCAGGGGCGACAAGGTGTATCTCTACTGTATCGACGACGCGGTACCGGGGCTGTCCGATCCGCGCTTGGCTAAGCTCAAGGGTGACGGGCTGAACCTGTTCGGCTGCGCCTACAGCATGCGCCAGCGCAAGCTCCCGCTCGACGACTCCGCCGTCTTCACTGGCCTCTCCGTGCTCAGCGACATCATGGCCGACACCGACCAGTTTGAGAGTTTCAACTGACGGCTGGGCTGTGGCTC
>WTHH01000401.1:0-2877 GCA_011523195.1 Verrucomicrobiales bacterium | reverse complement strand
GCGAGGGTCAGGCTGGGACGGTGAGGGATTGGCCGTTGTCCTTGGGACCAAGCGCGAGGAGGAACGGGGCGGCCACCTTGGCGAAGGCGTCCGGCTTGCGGGCAGTGTCCGCGCCGCCGCCGAAACAGCTTTGCAGCATCTCAGTGTTCACCACACCGGGGCTGAGAGGCACGCAAGCCAAGCCGCTTGGTAACTCGTCGGCCATCGCCTTGCTGAGTCCCTCGATGGCCCACTTGGTGGCGCAGTACGGCGCGACGTCGGGGGAGGTGCTGCGGCCCCAACCGGAGCTGAGGTTGACGATCACGCCGTGGTTGCGCTCAATCATCGCCGGGACAAAGTGCCTTGATACGTTGGCGACACCCTTGATATTGATGTCGATGACGGCGTCGAATTCCGACACCGGCACATCAATAAGGGGGCTGTTGCGATTGATGATCGCCGCGTTGTTGATCAGCAAATCGGGCGCGCCGTGGGCCTGAAGCATCTTGCTGGCCCAGTCAGCGACGAGCGCATCGTCGGTGACGTCGACCGCGGAAAAGTGGTGATCTGAGCCAAGCGCGTTTTGGAGTTCACTGACCTGATCCACCGAGCGGCCGCAGCCGATGATCTTGTGGCCCAGCCGATCAAACTCCTCGACCAATCCCCGGCCGATGCCGCGGGTGATTCCGGTGATGACGATCGTCCTGGCCAAGCGTGGGACAGGTTACGGGTTGATCGTCCGCAGCTTGACGTTGCGGACTTTTGAGATGCACTGAAACGACGCGATGCCGATCGGCACTGACAACTCGATCGGTCCCGGGCGCAGGGCGATCTGGCGATCAGCCAAAGGCAGATCAACGACCAATTTGTCGTCTAGGAAGCACTGAATTTTCTCCCCCGTGACACACAACCTGAAGTGATACCACTGGTTCTTCTCAAATTTCATGAAGGTGGCCGTCTCGTTTTCGGCGGCGTCCAACCCGTCGATGCTCGAGATGCCGACCACCGTGCCGCCCCAGCCGCCCGGCACAAACGTCGCGTACGTTTCGCCCACCGGAAAGGTGATCGCACAGAAAAAGTCGTCGCCATCGACCTTCATCGCCTCGGCTTCCAGTTCGAAATTGGTGCGTGGAATCTTGTCGTGGGCGAGGTGGATGCCGGTGATCAATTCGCCCTGGGCAAAATGAATCTCGCCATCCTTCACCGTCACGGCGCCACCGCCGGCATAGTCGGTGATTTCCCACCCGGAAAGGTCGGTGCCGTTAAACAGGGCTTGGTTGGGTTTTTGTTTCCCCAAGACGCTGCAACCGGTGCCGACCGCAGCCACGACCACAGCAACCAGCCAGACGGCGTTTTGTCCCAAAAAGAATCTCAAGTTTTTCATGAAAATGGCGACGGACAAATTGGCGGCAACACGGCAGCCCGTTCAAGTCTTTATTGCCCTGAAACACATTCCATTAAACAAATCCAAAATAAGGCCAGCAACAGATTATGGAGGGGCGATCCTGCAAGTCCGTGGTCGGAGGTCATTCGTAAACCGCAAACCACGCTAAATCGCCGCGTTAATTGTAGAGATTTCCATCAAGAGTAGTGATTCACCTTTTCACATACAGCAGGGTTGTTTAGCGTTTCGGCACTTGATCACATTTTTTCATGAAAACCAATAGACGTTCTTTTGTTGGGCAGTGTGGGCTTTTGGCTGGTGCAACGGTCTTGCGCGGTGCTGATGCGCTTGGCAAGGCGGGTGGTATGCGAAAGCGGATCGCTTTTCTTGGCACCGAGGTGCGGACGCACTCGCATTCGCAGCATTTTCTCGACCGGTTGGCGCTTGGCTACGGCTGGCGCGGCGTTTGGCAGGAACCACGCACGGACATAGCTTCCGTCTACATCGACCAGTTTCCGGAAAATGGCGACCTTGGGCGCGACCGCGTGAAGCGGTATGGGCTGAAACTTTACCCGAGCATCGAGGAGGCATTGACGCTGGGCACCGGCAAACTGGCAGTGGACGGCGTGGTGATCATTGCCGAGCACGGCAAGTATCCCCGCAATGAAAAGGGGCAGACACTTTATCCCCGTTACGAGTGGTTCAAGGAATGCGTGAAGGTGTTCGAGAAAAGCGGTCGCGGTGTCCCGGTGTTCAACGACAAGCACCTGTCGACGACGTGGGCGCGCTGCAAGGAGATGGTGGACGATGCCAAGCGGCTGAAGTTTCCGTTTTTCGCCGGCTCCTCTTTACCGGTCACGCGCCGTATGCCGTCGATCGATATGCCGCACAACGTCCCGCTTAAGGAGAGTGTGTGCGTGGCCTACGGCGGGGTGGATAGCTACGACATTCACGCGCTGGAGACCGCGCAATGCATGTCCGAGCGGCGGCGCGGTGGTGAGGTTGGCATCCAGCAGGTACACGCAATGCGCGGTCCGAACGTCTGGAAACGCCTTGCGGAGGATCGTCATTTGGACACGCGGCGGTTGGTCGTCTCGGCGCTCACGCGAAGTCATAATCTCCCGGTCGAGGGCGGCTATTACACCGGCAAGATCACGTTTGATTGGGCGCGCAAAACGTTCCCGAACCCGGTTGCTTATTTCATCGATCACAATGACGGCTTTCGAACGACGATGATGTTGACGAGCATTCGCGATTTCAACTATGCCGGGTTGAGGGCGGACAACGGCGAGATTGTCTCGACGCAAATGTATTTGCCGATGCCGACGCATGGCTCGTCGACGGCGGACTTTTTTCATCCGCTCTGCCGCCACATCGAGGATGCGGTGATCACCGGAAAGGTGCCGTATCCGGCCGAGCGCACGTTGTTGACTTCGGGGATGACGCTGGCCGGCGTGGAGTCGCTGCATCGCGGGCAGGTGCCCATCAAGACGCCACAGATGGATGTCCGGTAC
>WTHH01000196.1 GCA_011523195.1 Verrucomicrobiales bacterium | reverse complement strand
TCCTAAACCGAAGGTCACAGGTTCGAATCCTGTCGGGAGTACCATCCGGTTTGTCAGTCGGCCGGCTTTCGAATCGCCTCCTCTTCCCCCTCGGCAGCCAGCTTGTGCTTGGACATGAAATAAATGCAACTGGCCACGAAGCAGACCAGCCCCAGCCCGCATAGCAGCCAGGTGAAGCCCCGCAAAAACTGGTAGTAATCCAGCTCACCCTGCCCGAGGTTTTTGTAAAGCTGAACCGAGACCGAACCGGTGTAACCAATCGCGTCGTGCAGGTAGATCGCGAACACCGCCGTGCCGGCGACCTTGGTCGAGGCGATCACCCGCTCGAACAACACCGCGCCGTACGGCACGTAGGCAAGGTAGGCGCCCATGCCAACGAGGATCATCCACCACAAGCCGCTGATAATTTTGAAGTCGTGCAGCAGTGTCGCCCCTCCCATCAGCACGATGCCCAGCAGCATGACGGCGAACACGGCGATCAAACCCCGGCGGTGGTCACGAAACAGGTTTAGCCCGGCCAGTGCTGCCATCACCGCGAACGCCACCGGCCAATCCGCCTTGATGAACAGATCCGGCTTGGTGTCGTAGCCCAACGCCTCGAATATTCTCGGCGTGTATGAGTCGCGAAAATCCCGGTAGGCGGTGAGAAAAAAATAAACGAGCAACAGCATCAGCATCGCCGGGAGGAAGGTGCGGAAAAACTTCCAGCGCTCGCTCGAGTTCATCACGCTACGCTTGCTGCGATCGGCAATATCCGCCGCGCTCGGCTGCGGTAGCTGGTTCAACAAATAAACTGCCATGATGAAAAACGGTAGGAAGCACGCGCCCGCGATCACCGGCATCCAAAACTGGTCGATGCCACGATCCATTAGCCAAGTGCCGAACGCCTTCACCGAGCTGCTCGACACGATGTACGAGCAACTCAGGCCAGCAAACATAACCTCCGTCGCGCGACGCCCCTCGAGATAGCGCGACACCGATCCCCACACCATCCCCAGCGGAATGCCGTTCAAAAATATCGCCGCCACCTTGAACTGTTCAGGCACGAGGCCGAACAGTAACAGGGCAAACTCAGCGAACAGAATCAGCCCCACGAGAAACCGGGCCAGATTATTCCGCGAGATTTCCGAGCAGACCTTGATGCCAACATACTTCGAGAGCGCGTAGCCGATGATCTGGCTTATCACCAGGATCGTTTTGAAATCCACCTCCGTATCGAAGAACGCCAGCCCCTCGTATTTTGCTGCCGCGAACGGCTTGCGAAAGGCGTACATGCAAAAGTAGGTCGCGAACGCCGCCAACACTGCGTAGGCAACGAACCAGCGGGGGGGTGCGGTCTCTAGCCACGACTGGATACGGCTCTTAGGATCCTTTGAAATCTCTTCTGGCATCGGGTGGACGCAGCGTGCCGAGCCGCTTGGCCAAGCGCAAGCTCCCACATCGCCACCAATAATAGCTATTGCCGCCCTTCCCCCGCTTGGCCAAGGTGCACCGCCATGAAAGAACAGGCAAAAGTAATCATCATCGGCGGTGGCATCACCGGCTGCAGCATCGCCTGGCACTTGGCCAAGCGCGGCTGGACCGACGTGCTGCTGCTCGAGAAAGGCGAGCTGACCAGCGGCACCACCTTCCACTCAGTCGGCCTCGTCAGCCAGTTCCGCACCTCGCCCGCGCTGATGCAGTTGATGAACTACAGCATCGGGTTGTACGACCAACTCAAGGCCGAGGGCGCCGACGGCATCGGCTGGCACAAGGTCGGCAGCCTGCGCCTGGCCTCCAGCCCGGATCGGCTCAAGGCACTGCAGCGGCAGGTCAGCCGCGCGCGCGGGATCGGCCTCGACGTCGGCACCATTACCGCCAAGGAGGCGCTCGACATCGTGCCGTTCATCAACCCGGACGGCATCGAGGGCGCAGTGCACATTCCCGACGACGGCTGGATGGATCCCAATGGCATTACGCTCGAGTTCGCCAAGCGCGCCCGCGAGCTGGGCGTTGCAATCGAGACGAACTGCCGCGTCACCGGCATCACTACCGATGGCTCCGGTGCAGTCACCCATGTCGAGACCAACAAAGGCACCGTGCAGACGGCGATCGTCATCAACGCCGCCGGCCAATGGGCGCCGCGACTCTCCGCCATGGTCGGCGCCCTCACGCCGATGGTGCCGATGATGCACCAGTACGTCACCACGCGACACATCCCCGGCCATGAGTTGCCGGAGCAGACGCCGGTCGTTCGCGACCCGGACAACCTGTTTTATCTTCGCGAAGAGGTCGGCGGCTTTCTCGTCGGCGGCTTCGAGCTGGAGCCAAAAACATGGGCCACCGACGGTGTCGCATGGGACTTCACCCAGCAACTGTTGCCGGAGGATTGGGAACTGTTTGAGCCTGTGATGGAGGGGGCGCTGCGACGCATTCCTTTGATCGAGCGCGCCGAGGTCATCAAGCTCATCAACGGCCCGGACGCCGTCACGCCGGACGGCCAATACTGCCTTGGCCCCGTGCCGGGCGTGCCCGGTTTTTTTGTTGCCGCCGGAATGTCGCTCAACGGCATCGCCGGTGCGGGAGGTGTCGGTAAGGTGATGGCCGAATGGATCATCGACGGCGAGCCGTCGCTCGACCTGCATGAGATGAACATCCGCCGCTTCGGCTCGAACTACAGCGATACCGGCTTCGTCGCCGAGAAAGCACGCGAGGTGTACCACTACTACTACCACCAGCATTACCCGGCCGACGAAACCCTCTGGGCGCGCAACCAGCGGAAGAGCCCGCTCTACGACCGGCTCGCCGGCCTCGGCGCGGAGTTCGGCGAGAAAAACGGCTGGGAACGCGTCAACTTTTTCCGGGCCGGCGAGTCGTCCCGACAGGCGGCGGACGACCAGCACAAATGGGGCTGGGGCCGCGCGCCGTATCACGACCTGATCCGCGAGGAATGCCTCGCCGCCCGCGAACGCGCCGCGTTGTTCGACATGACCTCGTTCGACAAATTCGAGGTCAGCGGCCCCGGCGCGCTTGGCCTGCTGCAACGCGTCGCCTGCAACAACGTCGACCGCCCCGCCGGCTCGCTCGTTTACACGCAGTTCCTCAACGCACGGGGCGGCGTCGAGAGCGACCTCACCGTTTGCCGCCTGGCCGCCGACCGATTCCGCGTCATCACCGGCACGTCGTTTCTCTCGAACGATCTCGAGTGGGTTCGCGCGCACGCGCCGTCCGACGGCTCGGTTGAGTTGCGAGACGTGACCGACGAATTGGCCTGCATCGGTCTGTGGGGGCCGGCCGCGCGCGACGCGCTTGGCCAAGCGACCGATGACGGCCTCAACAACGACGCCTTCCCCTACCTCACCGCGCGGCAGATCACCGTCGCCAGCAAACCGGCCTGGGCACAGCGCGTCAGCTACATCGGCGAACTGGGCTGGGAGCTGTACCTCGCCAACGACGATGCCGGCGCCGTATGGGACGCGCTGCTCGAGCTTGGCCAAGCGCAAGGCATCCGCCCCTCCGGCTACAAGGCGCTCGACTCGCTGCGACTCGAGAAAGGATACTTCTACTGGAGCACCGACGTGACCCCGGTGGACAACCTGCTCGAGGCCGGGCTGGGCTTTTGCGCCGACATGACCAAGGCCGACTTCATCGGCCGCGACGCCTTGGCCAAGCGCAGGGAGGAGGGGCTGCAATCGCGGCTGCGAACCGTCGTGCTCGAGGGCAACGAATTTCCCGCCTACGGCGCGGAGTCCGTCTGGCACGATGGCGAGATTGTCTCACGGCTGCGCAGCGCCGGCCACGCCCACACGATCGATCGATCCATCGCCTACGGCTACCTGCCGCTGCCGTTGGCCAAGCCGGGGACGGAGGTGGAGATCGAATTGTTCGGCGAGCGCATCCCGGCCAAAGTCTCCCTCCCCATCCACGACCCCAAGGGCGAACGACTCAAGGCCTGATTAATTACGGGCGGGTGGATTGAAGGGAGGTGGCGAAGTGGGTGGCCAGTTCGTTGATCTCCTTTTCACCGTGCGCGAGGGAGAGGTAGAGCTTGGTGCCCATCGGGTTGAGGAACACCCCCAAGCGGAGCAAATCCAGCATGACGGCGCGGCCGCGTTGTCGGTCGGCGGCGAGCCAGTCGCGGTGGCTGCGCACCGACCGGTCTAGGAACGCCGCCTGCGCCAGAGGGCCATCGCCCAGCACCTGCGCCGTTTCATCTGCTTGGCCAAGCGCTTGGCCAAGCGCGGTTCGCAGTTGTTTGCCGAGCAAGTGTAGCCGGTCGTAGACACCCGGTTCGCTGAATACGTCGATCGCTGCCAACGCCGCTGCCGAGGAGACCGGATTGCCGCCGGTGGTCGAGGCGGACCAGGCGTAGTTCGGTCCGGGCAGCCGCTGTTCGTTCACGGCCTCCATGATTTCCGCCCTCCCTCCGTAGGCGCCGATCGGGAAGCCGCCGCCCAGCCCCTTGCCGTAGGCGACGAGGTCGGGCGAAACGCCGTAATACTCCTGTGCACCGCCGAGGGCCAATCGGAAGCCGGTGACCACTTCGTCGAACACCAACACAATGCCTTGCCGACTCACAGCGTCACGCAGGCCCTGCAAAAACCCGTCAACCGGTGGGATACAACGGTGCAGCGGCTCGACGATCACGGCGGCCAGATCGGCGCCGTGGTCATCGAGAATTTGCTCCGTCGCCGCGAGGTCGTTGTACAGTGCGACCAGCACATCACGCTCGACCCACGGCGCGCCGGTGCCGGACGGATCGGACTGCGGCCACTCGGGCGGGTCGTTGCCAACGAGGCTCGCGATGCCCTCAGGGTGTTGT
>WTHH01000184.1 GCA_011523195.1 Verrucomicrobiales bacterium | reverse complement strand
GTTCAGTACCGAGGCCAAGCGCTGGCGCTTGGCCTCGGTTTCCCTGCGGACCGGTTCCAGCGAGCCGGCCAGGGAACGGTAGTACTTGGCCAAGGTGGCCTGTTGCTCCCCCGAGCGCTTGGCCGGTTCCACTTTCATTGCGGTGACGACGTCGCCGGGAAGCGGGATGGCCTCGGTCTTGAAGTAAAACCCGTAACCCCCACCGCCGTTGGAAACCTTGAAGAGCAATTTGTTTTCGCCCTTGGCCAAGCGCACCTTGACTTTGTCCTGATCCGGCGCGAGACCGCGCGTGATATATTTGTCGGCGACCAGTTTACCGTTGATCCAAATCTTGAAGCTGTCGTCACTGCCGATCGACAGCTCGCGCTCCTGCTCGATGCCGGAGTGGATGGTGCGGAAGAGGTACGTGCTGCAATTGGCCCCGGTCAATTGATGTTGTTTGCCGTCCTCGAGATTCCCGGCCGGCTCCCACTTCAGGTTACCGTGTGTCTTTTTCAGGTCGATCTCGGTCTCGTTGATGAACGCGCGATCGTGGGCTTTTTTCAGGTCGCCATCCCCAAACGGCCCGATGCGTTGCCACGGAGACAGCGCCACATTGTTCGCGAGAGCCTCGAGCTGGGCGGCCTCCCATCGCGCCTGGCCGGGCGCGAGGTCAAGCGCGTCCGCAGTTTTTTTGATAATCTCCGGGATGGATTTGGTGTAGTCCTCCAGCTCGGTCTTGGCGGAATTAATTTCCTTCTCGGCGGCTCGGCGCTTGGCCTCGATCGGCTTGTTTTCCTCCGCAATTTTTTTGCGGTCGGCCTGCTGCGGCTTCAGTTCACTGGCATACCAGTCGTTGAGAAAGTCGCTGCGATAACTGAAGGCCGGCATGACCAACTCGGTGATCGGCCGGTTCTCGACAAAAACGGCATCGAAGAGCAGCAGCGGCTCGATAAGCATCTGCAGACTGGCCGGGTGCTGTTTATCCAACGAAAAGTAGCGGTGCAACTTGGGATCCGGCGTGGCGGCGAGGATGTTTTCCAGTTGCATCCATTGCGATGGAAAGCTGTCGAGGAAGCGCTCAATGCGCGGGTCAGCCAACATACGCTCGATTGTTTTGTCCAGCACCTCCGGCTTGGCCAGTTCGCCGCTTTCGGCGAGGTCGAGCAGCTCCGCATCCGGGCCGCTGGCCCAGAGGAAAAACGAGAGGTTAGAGGCCAGTGCGAACGGACGCTGATCCGGCTCTTCTGGTTGGTAGTGATACAGAAACAACGGCGAGGACAACGCCGCGGAGGCAACCTTCTTCATCGTGTCAGTGTAGGACAAGTCCTCCTTCAACTTGCCCAGTGCGTAGGCGGTGTAACGATCGACTGTGGCCGGCTCCACCGGGCCGCGAAAAGCTTGCCGCAAAAAACCGGCGATCCGCCTGCGAGTCTCAGCCGATACATCCGCACCCTCACCGGGTGGCATGAAAAAATCGTTCCAAATGCCAACACTGTTTTCGTTGAAGTCCGGGCTGTCGACGATCGAAATGCTCAGTCGAAAAAAGGCATCGAGCAGCAGCGGCGAGAGCGTCAGTTGATTGGCCTGGTTGTCGAACCCGTGCGAAGCTCGGAGGTCCTGCGGGAAGGGTTTCACCTCGCCCATGCCTCCGGTGGGATGCAGTGCCAACGAACGGGCGTTGACCCGCTCCGGCATCTTCGGTGCGTTGAGGTATATCGTCTCGCGGGTCATCAGCTTTTCCGACAACGCAAACACGTCGCGGTTGAGCTGGAACAGGTCTCGCACAGCGTTATTGTACTGGAACCGGTTCAGTCGGCGTGGCGGATTGCGCTTGGCAATCTGCCCTGTGGCGGCGGTTTGCAGCATCGCCTTAAGCGAAGTGAGCATCGCGGATCGATCGGCTGGTTTGAGCTGTAGCTCGTCCTCGGGCGGCATGTCGCCGGCATCGATGACGTCGATGATTTCCTTGATGAGTTCCGGCTTGGCAAGGAACTGGCCGGCGTTGGTGATCTCCTTGAGGTTGACCTTGCCCTTTAACTTTTCGCCGCCGTGGCACTTGACGCAGTGCCTAGCAAAGATCGGCTGCAGCTTCTGCTGAAAATCATCCGCCGCCTTCGCAGACAGCACGCAGGCAAGCCCGAAAAGAATCAGGCTCACGCAGAGGCGCTGAGACGCGGAGGTGCTAAATTTGGCCGGCCAGAACGGACTCGCTGGCTCGTCCCTCCAATTCCTAAAAACAACCGACGAAATCGCTGTGGAGGGACGAGCCTGCGAGTCCGATATGCCTTTTTTGACCTCCACCCTAACAAACTCCACGGCTCCGCGGCTCCGCGTGCGATTCATCATCCGACGGAAAGCTAGGTCCACAGGTCGGAGACCACGCCGTGGCTGTCAGCAAACGAGTCCATCTCCACGCCCATGAGGTTGGCCAACGTGAGCCAGAGGTTCGAATTAAGCGTGCCGCTCTTCATCCGGATGAACCGGCCCTGCTTGATCTGGCCCTGCGCGCCACCGGCCAAGATCATCGGCAGGTCGTAGTATTGGTGCGTGGCACCATCGCCCAGGGCCGCGCCGTAGGTAATCAGCGAGTTGTCCAGCATGCTGCTGCCGTCCGATTCCTTGATCTCCTTCATGCGGCGAATCATGTAGGCGTACTGCTGCATGTGGAACGTGTCGATCTTCGCCAACTCGAGGTAACCGTTGCCCTTCTGGTTGTGGGTCATGTTGTGGTGCTGCACCGGTTTGTCGAACACGCCCTCATACATCAGCGTGGCGTCCCAGCGCTCCGGCCCGATCATGAAGGTGGACACGTTGGTGATGCCCATCTGGAACCCAAGCAGCATTAGGTCAGCCTGCAGTCGAATGTATTCGCCGCGTGGCAGGATTTCCTCCTTGGGCACGGAGATGTCGGCATCGGCCAGCAGCTTCTCGAGCTTGGCCATGCGCACCTCGACGTTGCGAACCATGGTCATGTACTCGTCCATCGTCGCGCGGTCCTCGCTGGAGAGCCTGCTTGAAAGCGCCCTGGCATCGGCCAGCACAAGGTCGGTCACGTCGCTCACATGCGTGCGCAGGCTGTCCTTGGAGAACAACCGGTCGTAGAGCTTGCGCGGGTCGCGAATCGACGGCGCTATCTTGCCGGGACCGTACCACGAAATGTTGTCGAACTCGATCGGCTCCTTCGGCGCGCGAAAACCGTTGCAACTAATCTCGAGCGTGTTGAGCACCGTCTTGTAGCCGACCTTGTCGCCGATCAACTGGTCCAGCGTGCGGCCGTTCGGATGGCGGATGCCCTGCTCTTCGGCCTGCACCGGCGAGAGGCTGGTGAGGTAGCACGAGGCACCCTGCGCGTGAACGTCTTGCCCGTGTTTAAATGTCCGATCCAGGCCGGTGATCATCGTGACATCCTTGGCGTGCTCCTTGAGCGGCTGCATCGTGGGAGTCCACTCGAGGTCGTAAATACCCGGCTCGTTCTTGTACCGCCGTTGCTTCTTGGTCTTGTCGGCGTTGAATCCACCGATGAAGCCCGGGAGCTCCGCCTCGCCTTCCCCTGGGAAAAATTGCCGTCGCACGATCCCGTTGGGGATGTACATGATCACCAGTTTCTTGTCCGGCTTGGCCAAGCGCTTGGCCGCCATGGCAGCGGGAGACGAGTGCAGCATCGGCAGCAACATTGTCGCGCCGCCAGCCTTCAAAAACGAACGTCGTGTTATTTTGTTTGGACTCAACATGGCAAACCTCCGGTGAACCGCCATTCTGGGTTGAAAAACCCTTTTTGCAAGCGGTTCTTTATCGACGTCGCTGGATAAAAACTATTCGACGTGAAGGAACTCGTTGCTGCTGAGCATGCTACGAACGAGGCTTGACCAGGCCTGTTTTTCCGCTTCGCCAAGCGGGGTTGAACCGGTATCCGCCTTGGCCAGGCGCTTGCGCAGATAGCTGCCCGCGAAGGCCAATTCGTCCGGCTGCGGCGGCCGGTTGAAAATCAACTCGTACAGCTTGTCCAAGCGCTCGGCTTCGTCCGTGGCAACCTTGGCCAGGCGCTCCGCGATGGCGTCCGCCTGTTCGTGGATGAACTCGGAATTCATGAAGTACAACGCCTGCAGCGTAGTCACCGTCGAGCGGCGTTCGCCAAAGTGCAGACTGCCATCCGGGCCGTCGAACAAGTCGAGGTACGGGTTCTTTTGAATCCGCTGCTGCATGAGATAGACGCTGCGTTTTCTCGACACGTACTCTTCCTGAAAAGGTTCGTGCTGCCGGTAAAAATAGGTGAGGTGATGTGGAAACGGATGCCGTCCGCCCGGCGTGCGGTCGAGTTCGCCGCTGAAAACGAGTAGGGCATCCCGGAGTTGTTCGGCATCGAGTCGCCGCCGGTTGGCCCGCCAGAGGAAATGGTTCCCGGGATCGACGGCGAGGTTCGCGGTATGGTCGTCGTTGGCCAGCCGATAGGTGCGCGAGGTCATGATGGCCCTATGCATCTGCTTGACCGACCACCCATTTTTCATGAATTGCCCAGCCAAGTAATCGAGCAACGCGGGGTGTGTTGGCGCCGTGCCGCGAACACCAAAGTCGCTCGGTGTCGGTACGAGACCTCGTCCAAAGTGATAGTGCCAGATGCGGTTGACCATGACGCGCGCAGTGAGCGGGTTGTCCGGATGCGTGAGCCAGTCGGCCAGTTGCAATCGGCCACTGCCTTTGGCTGAGGCGGAAAGTTTTTGACCGCCGAGCACCTGCAGGAATCCGCGGCGCACCAGCGCCCCCTGCGTGCGCCTGCCGGGGTCGCCCTGTTTTTGAATGTAGGCATCGCCAGCCGTGCCCTCGCTGATGGCAAACGCGATTTCCAGCGGCGGGAACGTCCTAGCC
>WTHH01000527.1 GCA_011523195.1 Verrucomicrobiales bacterium | reverse complement strand
ACCAAGTGTCGAGCACGTCGGGATCCTGCTCCCACCCCTCTCCTTCCGGGGCCTCAAGACCGCAGTGAATCTCCTCACCGCGATACCAAACCGGGATACGGTGCCCCCACCAAAGCTGGCGACTGATGCACCAGTCCTGCAGGCCGCCCATCCAGTAATCGTACGTCTTCGACCAGCGTTCGGGGTAAAATTTCATCGAGCCATTGGCGACACAATCGCGCGCCTGTTCCTGACTCGGGTACTTGAGGAACCACTGCTTCGACAGCCGCGGTTCGATCGGGACGTCAGCTCGCTCGCTAAACCCAACGTTGTTTTTGTAGTCCTCCGCCTTGGTCAGCGAGCCCATCTCCTCAAGTCTCGCGGCGGCGGCCTTGCGGGCCTCGAAGCGATCCATGCCGGCGAGTTCCTCCCCTGCCAATTCATTCATCTTGCCATTGGCAGAAATCACCTCAATCGCCTCGACGCCATTGCGTTGGCCAATTTCAAAGTCCACCTTGTCGTGGGCGGGTGTCACCTTGAGGACACCGGTTCCAAACTCGATGTCGATGTGTTCATCCGCGACGATCGGCAGGTGCGCCTGGTTTTCCACCGGCAACGGCCGTATCGCGTGTTTGCCGACCAGATGGCCATAGCGCGGATCCTTCGGGTTCACCGCAAAGGCTGTATCGCCGGGAATCGTCTCCGGCCGTGTAGTGGCGATCTCCAGCCACGTTTCCGGTTCCTCAACAACCTGCACTTTAAAGTAGTAAAGCTGGCTATTCTGCTCCTTCATGATCACCTCCTCATCTGAGAGGGCAGTCAATGATTTCGGACACCAGTTCACCATCCGTTTGCCGCGATAGATAAGTCCCTTCTCGTAAAGATCGACAAAAATCCGCTGCACGCAACGGGTGTAATCCTCATCCATCGTGAAGCGCATTCGTGACCAGTCGCAACTCGCACCCAGTTTTTTTAACTGCTGAATGATGATGCCACCGTGCTTCTCTTTCCATTCCCAAATGTGCTCCAGCAACTTGTCACGACCCAGGTCATCACGATGCCGCATGGCCCCCTCCTTTATCAACTTTCGCTCGACTACACTCTGTGTGGCAATACCGGCGTGATCGGTCCCCGGCAACCACAACACTTCCTTGCCATCCATGCGCGCCTTGCGGGCGAGGATATCCTGAATCGTGTTGTTCAATACGTGCCCCATGTGAAGCACACCGGTGACGTTTGGTGGCGGGATTACAATCGAATACGCCGGCCGGGATTCGCTCACACGGTCGGGGTTTGCTGTAAAACTGTCGTTCTCCTGCCAGAACGAATACCACTTGGTTTCAACCGCCTGCGGTTCGTAAGCCTTGGAAAGTTCCGTCATGGAATAAAATGGAAGGGAGCTTATGAAGTTACTTTTTCAACAACCGATACTCGATGCTATCCAAGAGCGCCTGAAGGCTGGCCTCGATGATATTCTCGTTCACCCCAACGGTGTACCAACGCTCTTTACAGTCTGTTGATTCAATCAATACTCGGGTTTTGGCGGCAGTACCGGATGCACGGGAAGAGTTTAATATCCGCACTTTATAGTCGGTAAGCCTGACCATTTCCAACACGGGATAAAACCCACGCAGCGCATTACGCAACGCCTGATCCAAAGCGTTCACCGGGCCGTCGCCATCCGCCACCGTGTGCGCCGTCTTGTCACCAACCCGCACTTTGACGGTTGCTTCACAAACGTGCTCCAATGCATCGCCCCGCATCGAAACATGGTACGCCTCGAGATCGAACGCCGGATACACTCGGCCAAGCGACTTGCGAATAAGCAACGCCAATGATCCTTCTGCCCCCTCGTAATCGTAGCCCAAATGCTCCTGCTCTTTAACCTTGGTAAGGATGGTTTTCAACTCCGGAGTATCATTGTTGATGCGAATGCCCATCTCTTGAGCCTTCATCACGATGTTGCTCCGACCAGCAAGGTCACTCACGAGGATGCGCCGCTTGTTGCCAACCACAGTTGGGTCAGCGTGCTCGAAACTGTGTGCCACTTTTTGAACGGCGTTCACATGCATGCCGCCTTTGTGGGCGAAGGCTGTGCCACCCACCCAAGGCTGACGGCGATTCGGAATAATGTTGGCTACCTCATCCACAAATCGCGACAGGTCGCTCAGTTTTTTAATACGACTCTTGGTGATTGAACGCCGGCCCATCTTCAGTGAAATATTTGGTATGGCACAAGTCAGATTACAATTGCCGGTTCGTTCACCATAGCCGTTGATCGTCCCCTGCACTTGCGTTGCGCCCTGCTCCACCGCGGAGACCGCATTGGCCACGGCCAAACCAATATCGTTGTGGGTGTGTATCCCCACCTGACACGAAAGTTCCTTTTTCGCTACCGCCGTGATTTCGGCAACCTCGCTGGGTAACGTGCCTCCGTTGGTATCACACAGCACAACAAAGTCCGCCCCAGCCTCCTCGGCCGCCTTCCATGTGGCCAAGGCGTACTCCGGATCATCCTTGTAACCATCCAGCGCATGTTCCGCATCGTAGATCACCTTGCGTTTGTTTTTTTTCAAAAACGCAATCGTGTCGGCGATCATCGCGATGTTTTCCTTCGGCGTGGTTCGTAAAACCTCCTGCACATGCAGCAACCAAGTCTTGCCGAATATGGTAACCACCGGCGTCTCGGCGTCTATCAACAGCTTAACCTGCTGATCATCCTTGGCTGCAACTTTCTTTCGGCGGGTGGAACCGAAGGCGGCAATCTGGGAGTTTCTCCATTTACGTTTGGCTGCTTCCTTGAAGAACTCAATGTCCTTGGGATTACTCCCCGGCCAACCGCCCTCCACGTAGTGCACACCAAAGGCGTCGAGTTTCTCGGCCACGCGCAGTTTGTCTGCGACCGAAAAACTAACCCCTTCGCCCTGCGTGCCGTCCCGCAGGGTCGTGTCATAGATTTCCACCAAATTCTTCATCAATGGGCGAAAATTTCCGCCAAGGCCGGTAATTTCTAAAGCCTGGGGCCGAGCGACACCAGCACCAAAAAACCAAGCGCTTGGCCAAGTGCTATAGTTCACCCTCGAAATCCAACTGTCGCAGCGCCTCGTATAACACCAGCGAGACACAGTTGGATAGATTCAAAGAACGCGCCTGCTCTTTAAACATTGGGATGCGCAGCCAACGCTCTCCGATCTCACTACAAATCTGCTCCGGCAGGCCAAGCGTTTCGCGTCCAAAAACTAGATAGTCTCCCTTATCAAAGACCGCATCGGAGTACCGAGTCGGGCCGTCCGACTCCACAACCCACAGCCGACTTGTCTCAGGCACGCTCGCGGCAAACACCGACCAACTTGGCCAACGGCTCCACTCGACGTGCTGCCAATAGTCCATCCCGGCGCGTTTCAACTGCTTGTCCGATAACTCAAAACCAAGCGGCTCAACCAAGTGAAGGTGCGTCCGTGTAGCGGCACACAGTCGGGCCACGTTGCCAGTGTTGGGGGGAATCTCCGGCTCAACCAAAACGACGTGCAGCTGACATCCTCCCCCGGTCATCGCTTGGGTTTCTTTTTGCTGTACATCACCTTCCACAGAACCAATCCGTGGGCCGGTGCGGTCTGGCCCGCCTTGGCGCGCTCGCACGACTTCAAAATCTCCCGAACATCAGTTGGTTTGAGCTTGCCGGTGCCAACCTCGACCAGTGTCCCCACGATGCCGCGGCACATTTTGTATAGAAAACCGTCCCCCTCGATAACGCACGTGAGCATCGATTTCTTTTTGTAAAGCTTGCAACCGGTCACGGTGCGAACCGTGGAACGCATCTCGTACTCACGCTTCACGGCGAAGGCGCGAAAGTCGCGCTTGCCGACAAAATATTTCGCCCCGCGCTGCATGCGTTCGAAGTCAAGCTCCTTGGGAACATGCCAAGCAGTGTGTCGCATCAGCGGATTCATCACAGGATGATTCCAAATCGTGTACTGGTACTGCTTGCCGGTAGCATCGAACCGTGCGTGAAAAGTCATCGGCACCCGTTTCACTTCCGTCACGCTCACGTCGTCTGGCAGAAAGGCGTTTAGCGCCAACCGGATTTTCCGTTCCTCTATGCGAAATTCCTCCTTCGGGATCTCCACATGCGCGATCATGCCATGCGCGTGCACGCCGGTGTCCGTACGGCTTGAGCCGTGGATTCGCCCCACGCTCGGGAACAACCGCCGCAACGCCTCCTCCACCCGTTGCTGTACAGTGACGCCACTTTTCTGCACCTGCCACCCCTTGTAAAGAGTGCCGTCGTAGGCAACAGTCAGCTTGAGTTTAACAGCGTCCATGGCGCTCAGGCCAAGCTATCGAGATAGCTTTGCAGTAGGATGGCTGCCGCCATGGCGTCCACGCTTTGGCGTTTCTTTTTCTTTTTCACCTTCCCCTGTGTCAGAGCGCGGTTGGCCTGCACCGAGGTTAATCGTTCATCAAAGGTCTTGATCGGAATGGTGATGCTCTTTTTCAAAACGGCTTCAAACTCACGCACCTTGATCGAGGCCTCGCCGTAGCTCCCATCCATGTTTCGGGGCATCCCGAGCAGCACCAACTCCACCTCGTACTCCTGAAGGAGTGCTTTGAACCGATCAAGAAAACCGGAGAATGGTTCTGCCGGGATGAACTCCAGCGGCTGCGCGATCATTTTTAACTCATCGCTGATCGCGATTCCCATCCGGACCGTGCCGTGGTCTATGGCGATGACGCGCATGGCTAAAGCGACTTCATGACCTTGTCCGCGGCGGCAACAGTCTTTTCGATGGCAGCCTCGTCGTGCGCAGCCGAAATCAAACCGGCCTCAAACTGGGATGGCGCCAGATAGATCCCCTCCTGCAGCATGCCA
>WTHH01000403.1 GCA_011523195.1 Verrucomicrobiales bacterium | reverse complement strand
AGGGTGCGGTGCTTGACCTTGCCGGAGAGAACGCCGTAACGGTGGATTATTTTGGGGTCGCACTGCAGGGCGATCTCGCCTCGGTGATCCCGGCCCGGGCCGCGTTGCGCAGCGCATTGACCCCGGCGGAAGGCGGCGTGGCCTCCGCGCTTGGCCTGCCGGAGGTGGATGGCCTCGAGGTGCAGTTGCTCGACAATGAGAGCGGGGAGTACATCACCTACACTTTTTCTGACGAAGTCTGGCAGCCAAGCGAGCCGAGTGTTGCGCTTGGCCAAGCGTTCCGGGTGACGGCTGTCGCGGCGCTCGAGTGGGATCAATCGGTTGCCTACAATGCGATCATCCTGCCGGATGTGACCACGCAGCCGGAAGATCAGGTGGCCACCAGTGGTTCGTGGCTCGGCTTGTCGGTGCGCGGTGTGGGCGATCCACTCGACTATCAATGGTTTTTCAACGATGAAGCAATCGAGGACGCCACGCGAAATGCGCTGGCGTTTGATGAGGTCACGGAGGCCAACGCCGGCAAGTACACGGTGCGTTTGACGAACCGGTTCGGCTCCGTGACCAGCCTGCCGGCTGACGTGGCGGTTCACTACGTGATCAACCGCGACACCACCGGCGCGGGCCGGATTGTGTTGACTCCGTTGCAGGATCATTACGCGCCGGGCACCGAAGTGAACGTGACCGGTGTCCCGGATGAGGGCTACTCGTTTGCCAGTTGGGGCGGTGATGCCAGTGGCGACTCCGCGCAAACCACCGTCACCGCGGATAAGCATCTGACGGTCACGGCTGACTTTTCGCGTGACTACATCATGCCAACGCTGAAGGACGCGCACTTTAGGGCGGACGGCACGTTCCAATTCACCGTCGTCGCCGAGCCTGGTGTGAAGAACAACATCCAGTACAGTTTTGATTTGGAAAACTGGGTGGATCACAGCACGCAAACCAACCCGGGTGAGCTGCACGTGCCGGTGATCCCGCCGGTGGAATCCGTGGGCATG
Source organism: Verrucomicrobiales bacterium (assembly GCA_011523195.1). Classification (GTDB taxonomy): domain Bacteria; phylum Verrucomicrobiota; class Verrucomicrobiia; order Limisphaerales; family UBA1096; genus UBA1096. The sequence continues at coordinate 3,861 of WTHH01000403.1, read as the reverse complement.
TACTTCCGCGTACTGGTGACCGGCAAGGGATATTCGGACAACATCGTGGGCTATCACCTGCTCGAAGTGCCGACCGGCCAATCGTTGTTGTCCAGCCCCTTAGCCAAGGGCGACAACACCTTGGCCACGCTGCTGCCAACCGGCCCGGCGAACCTGACGGTCTCGACCTGGAACAGCGAGGCGGGTGAATGGACTGCCAGCACGTTCGGTGAAGCCTGGAGCAACGCAGGGCTCACGATTGCGCCTGGCCAAGCGGCTTTGTTTGACAACAAAAATGGCTCGGTAGTGAGGCTGAAGTTTACCGGTCAAGTCACGCAAGGCAGCCTGTCTGCGGCGATCCCGGTTGGGGATTCGTACCATGCGGCAACGCTCCCGCTTGCCGGGGAAGTGTCGACCGATTTTGAGCTGCCAACCGCCGAGGGTCTGAAGGTGAGCCTGCTCAACAACGCCACCGGCGATTGGGAAACGTCGACCTACACCGACGGTGCATGGAGCCCGAATGAGCTGGCATTGGCTGCAGGACAGGGATTCCGGGTCACATCGCTGGAAGCGCTGAACTGGAGCCGCGACATCAACCTCAATTCGCAGGGAACACCGAAGATTGTCAGCCAGCCGGTGGGTGCGCTCAGGATTGCCGGACAACCGATGTCTTTTAGCGTGGAGGCCACCGGCACGCCGCTCGAGTATCAGTGGCGGTTCAACGGGATGAACATCGACGGAGCGACCTCCGCGACGCTGCAACTTGCCAATGTGCAGCATGCTAACGCCGGTGACTACACCGTCTACATTCGTAATCCGTTCGGCAATATTTTAAGCGCTACGGCTGCGTTGGACGTGCAGTACACACTGGGTGTGGCAGCGGAGGGACATGGCATAGTGTCGCACGCACCAGAGCTGGAGACGTACCCCCACAAGTCGCGCGTGGTTCTCAATGCTGTGCCGAAAAAGGGATACATTTTCACCGGCTGGAGCGGTGCGGCCAGCGGTGCGGCCAATCCGTTGGCGGTGACGATGGATGCGAACAAGTCGATAACCGGGGCGTTTACGCGCGACGTGGTGCCGCCGGAGTATCGCAGTGTGAAAATCAACGACGCCGGGCAGCTTGAGTGGGTGCAGGTCGGTCGCCCGGGCAAAACACTGACTTCCGACTACTCGCTCGACTTGCTCAACTGGACACGGTTCACCAGCGACAGCAGTGCTTCGGGTGAAATGCGCATCCCGTTCAATCGCCCGGCTGGAATCAATAACCTGTTCATCCGAACATGGGAGGAGGACTCCGGCTATGCGGGGCGGGCGCTTGGTTACGTGACGCTCACCGTGCCTTCGGGATACTCACTGGTCGCCAACCCTTTGTCCAACGGCGGCAACCGTGTCTCCGATATTTTCCCAAGCGCACCCAGTGGCAGCATGTTGTCCAAGTTCAACGCCATGACCGGCAAGTGGGAGGCCAACACATTCACCGACGCATGGAGCCAACCGGGCATGACGCTTGCGCCGGGTGAAGGCGCGGTGTTCAACAATGTGGGTGCGGCGTTCGACGTGGTGCTGGCCGGCTTCACGCCTTGGGCGGAGTCCACCCTTGGCATCCCGGCCGGCAAGTCGGTGGTGTCACCGCGCTTGGCCAAGGGCGGTTTGCTGAGCAGCCGCCTCGGGTTGCCGATGTTCGATGGACTCAAGGTCGAGTTACTCAACAACACCACCGGCAAGTACGACGCCTACACGGTGGGCGACGGTGCCTGGTCGCCGACCGAGCCGGCGGTGGCGCTTGGCCAAGCGTTCATCGTCACCGCGCCCAGCGCCATCGATTGGACCCATGACCCGACGATTCCGATGGTGACCTCGCCCCCGACCGATGTCGCCATCCTTTCTGGTGGCAAGGCCGGATTCATTGTCAATGCAGTCGGCGAACCAATGGCCTATCAATGGCTGTTCGATGGCAAGCCGATCGCCGGTGCAACGGCATCGGGATTCCAGTTGCCGACTGCCACCGTGGCCAACGCCGGTCGCTACTCGGTGGTCGTCAGCAATGGCTTCGGCAAAACCGTCAGCCCGGCGGCGCAGCTCGATATTTATTACACACTCAAGCTGGCGATCGAGGGTCGCGGCAGGATTGAGCTGGATCCGAAAAAGTCGGCCTTTCTCGCCGGCTCAAAAGTGACACTGAACGCGACGCCGGCAACCGGCTACTCGTGGATGCACTGGAGCGGCGACGAGGCGAGCGGCGATTCGACGTTTACGGTGACGATGGACGCGCACAAGACGATCACCGCGAACTTCAGCCGAGACTACATCATGCCGGACCTGAGCGAGGCGGCGTTCGACGACAAGGGCCGGTTCACATTCATACTCACCAGCGAGCCAGATGCGAACTGCGACATCCATGCCACGATCGATGGCGTTCGTTGGCAAAAGCTTGCCAGTTACCAAAACAAAAACGGGATCGTTCGTATCCCGTTGGCGTACTCGAGCGAGGTCGCGAAACAAATGGTGCGCATCCTCGTGCCGGACGAGTTGGCGCCGGGGCGCATCGCCGGTCATTCGCAAAACTATGTCGGCTACATCAACCTCGACATCCCGGCGGGCCAGTCGCTCTACCATGTGCCGTTGGCACTTTCCGGCAACACGACCATCGCCACGTTGTTTCAAAATGCACCGAAAGATTCGACCATTTCCATCCTGAACACCGAGACCGGCGAATGGGCCGAGGGCACGTTGGGCGAGACGTGGAGCAACGGCGCGGTCGAGTTGACCGAGGGAGATATTTTCAAGTTCACCAATGCCGGCGATTCGTTCCGTGTGATCCTCACCGGAACCTATGCCGGACAGGGTGCCGAGATGAGTTTGACTGACGGATACTTTGGGTATCCGGCCCCGTTGTCCGGGGTGGTCGGTCGCGATTTGCAGTTCTCCGCATCGGCCCCGGCCGGAGCCAAGCTTGGCCTGCTGCAGGTGAATGGTGAGACCGCTTGGCACACCTACGACGGCACCATCTGGAGCCCCAGCGAACCCAGCCTGGGCACCATGCAGGCGGTGCAGGTCGATGTGCCGGACGAGCCGGTGGCATGGCAAACGCACGGTGCGCCGGATCACAACCGCAAGCCGATTGTCCGTGCGATCACCGGCGACGGCACGTATCTGGCCGGCACCACGACACTACTTGAGCTGGATGCCGTCGGCACGCCGATGAACATTCAATGGACGAAAAACAACGAGCCGATTCCCGGTGCCACGCAGCGTTGGCTGCAGTTGGCCAATCTCGTACCCGGTCAGGCCGGTCGGTACGCTGTCACGCTGCGCAATGCGTTTGGCATTGAGAACAGCAACCCGGTCGAGGTCAACGTTCACTATGAGTTGACCACCGTGGTCGCTGCGGGAGAGGGCGCGATCGGCGTCGAGCCAAGCCTGCCGACCTACCCGCCGGGCACGGAGGTGACGTTGACAGCCAAGCCGGGAGAAGGCCTTGGCTTTGACAACTGGGAGGGCGACGCCTCCGGCACGGATGAATCGATCACGATTGTGATGGACGGTCACAAGACGGTGTCCATCCGCTACCTTAGCGACAACCAACCGCCCGCCGTCGCCATCGTGTCGCCGCGTGCCGGCCAGTTTTTCAGTGCGCCGGGAGATGTGGAGATCAAGCTGGATGCTGCCGATCCGGATGGCTCCATCAAACACGTTCTTTATGAGCGCAAAACGGAAGGCACGGACGAGTGGGTCGCGCTTGGCCAATCGGACAACGCTGACGGAGTGTTCACGTGGGACAACGCCGCTGAGGGCATCTATGAGGTTCGCGCCACGGTGACCGACAATCGTTTGGCCAAGGGCATCTCTGAGCCGGTGAAAATCACGCTGACCACGGGC
>WTHH01000279.1 GCA_011523195.1 Verrucomicrobiales bacterium | reverse complement strand
TCGTAGATGCTCGCTCCCGGTGCGTGCGCCGTGGCGTAGTTGTATTGGTTCGCATCGGGCACGCTTGGCCAAGCGCGCCGCGTGATGTCGTCATCGTGATGGATAACCGCACGGCCGGTCGTCCGCACCTGTTCCTGTTTTGCTGGATCGAAGAACAGCCAGGCGACTCGAGGATCCTTGCGGAAGCCGGGAATCTTGGTGGAGCGGATATCGGTTTGCGCGGTAAGTACACGGCCCTCGGCGTCAGCACTGCGCATCACCATTGTGCGGGCGCTGGGGCCGTTCAGGCCCTGTGTGCAAAGGACGGGCAGGCGCCAGGGATCGGGCCGGTCGTCGACCGCCTTGGCCAAGCGCTGCCAGATGCCGTTGAGTATGGATAGGAGTTCGTCGTTGCTCATCCGCTTGGCCAAGTCAAAAACGAAACTCCCCGTCTAAAAAGTCAAAAGTGGCCAAGCGACTTGGTTTCGCCACGAGGCTGCCGTAGGTTTTGCGCGACGATGGCCAAGGCGAGTCGAGAGTTTGTGTATGGGTTGAACCCTGCGTTTGAGGTATTACGAGCAGGGAAACGGCGCGTTTTCGCCGCTCACTTGAACGAGGGGATGCGCGAAAACTCGCGCGTAAAAAAACTGGTCAGCCTGCTGGAGCGCAACGAGGTGGAGATCGAGTGGGCGGACAAGGGGCGGTTGATGCAACTCTCCGGCAGCCGTGATCATCAGGGTGTTGTGCTCAAGACAACGCTTTATCCGTATGCGGAATTTACCGAGTTGCTCAGCGTTCCGAGAATGCTGCTGCTCGACAACGTGGAGGATCCGCACAACGTCGGGGCCATCCTGCGCAGCGCGGAGGTGTTTGGATTTACCTCGGTGTGCCTGCCCAAAAAGGGCGTGCCGGAGGTGTATCCGTCCGTCGTCAAGGTGAGCACCGGCGCAACGGAGTTCATGAAAATCTGCCGGGACGATTCGGCCAACGGCTATGCGCGCAAGGCCGCCGAGGCCGGCTACCGCATCGCGGCGCTGGACATGGCCGGTAAGGCTTCGTTGCGGGAAGTGGCGGCGGCGAATCACGAGAAACTGCTGCTCGTCATCGGAGGGGAGGATCGCTCGGTGGGGCAGTTCATCCTGAACATGGCGGAGGACGTGGTGGGGATCGAGCAGCAGGGGCGTGTCAACTCGCTCAACGCCTCGGTCGCCGCCGGTATCGCGATGTTCGCTCTTGGCCAGCCAAGATAGCTCACTATAATTCGGCCGTGGTTCATACCGGAATAGGTTACGATGTACATCGCCTTGTTGAGGGGCGACCGCTTTGGCTTGGAGGCGTGGAGATCGAGCACACGAAGGGGCTGGACGGTCACTCGGATGCTGACGTGCTGTTGCACGCGATTTGTGATGCCGTGCTCGGGGCGATCGGCGAGGGCGATATCGGCAGCTTCTTTCCTCCCAGCGATCCGCATTGGAAGAACGCGTCCAGCCGCATTTTTCTCGAGAAGGCCTCCGAGTTGGTAGGTAACGTCGGCGGGGCGATCGTCAACATCGACGCCACGTTGATCGCGGAAGCCCCGAAGATTCTGGCCCATGTACCCGCAATGAAAATAGCAGTCGCGCAGGCGCTGTACATTTCGCCTGATCAAATCGGCATCAAAGCAACGACCAACGAGTTGCTCGGTTTTCTTGGCCGCGAAGAGGGCATGGCCGCGATGGCCGTGGCAGCGGTGAACCTACCCCAATAACGATGGGTGCCAAGGGCGAGATTAGCTGGAAACGCCGCGGCGAGTACGGTGAGCGGATGGAATACTACGCCCGAAACGAGCGTGGGGTCTGGAAATTTTTTCAGCGCGAGCGCCGTTTCGAAAAATGGGAATCCTACGCCGAGCCGGAATTTGACGACTGGTTGGAATTGCTGGACGGGGTGCGCCGCCGGATTCCTCGCCGCAAGATGGAGCCGGCCGACGAACAGCGTCTCGTCCGTACGATCAAGGAAAAATTCCCGGACCAAAAGGATCAGGTCTGACCGGGGTTACTTAAGCATAGATCCTCCGGGCGCACCGAGAGGCATTCGTCCTGATCCTCCCAAGCTACTGCTGGGTAATAGTCCAGCAAATCCAGCGCGAGCTTGTCACCGATCTCGAGCAGATATTTTTCCGCCTTGATTGCGGCACCCTCGAGTTGCCTGTCGTAGTCGTGGGGGAGTTTTATGCCGTCCTCTTCCCAGTGGGCGACCGCGTGTATTTTTTCGTACTTTTCCGCCCACTCGGTGAGGGAGCTTTTCATTTCTACCGGGAGATCTTCCGGGTGGACGCAGGCCTCGCCGCAGTGTTTACAGACAAGCCCGACCTCTGCGACATCCCGCGAGAGCACAGGAAACAGCGGTGCACGGCAACATTCGGCGGGGATGTAGTCCGCAGGCACGACGCCCATGCCCTTGAGCCAGATTTGCCGGTCGTGCGCGGCGCGAGCTGCCAGCTCGTAGGTCAAAAGCAGGGGATGGGAGAGTCGCCAAACTTGTCCGGCGAATTGGCCCAGCGTCTGGGCCATCCAGCGCGCGAGCGTCAGATCGTCCATCGCCATGAACACACCGGTGTACTCCTTCCAGAGATGATCAAATTTGGGCTCAAGATCGCGCGACATCGGCGTCGCATTGTACGACTCCGCTTGGCCAAGCGAAAGGCAAACCGGCACGGCTTGGCCAAGCGCGGTGTTGCCGGTAGACTCGCGCCAGTGTCCGAGTCGCCACCACATCCTATCGACCAGCCTGTTGCCTCCCTTGGGGGTGTGGGGGGCGAACGGGCGTCGCGCTTGGCCAAGCTGGGTATTCGCACGATTGGCGATCTGCTCTGGCACGGGCCGAAGCGTTACGAGGATCGTAATCAGCCGCACGAGATCAAGAGCCTTCTCAAGGGCGACACCGCCACCGTGGCGGGGCCGATCGTGGCGGCCGGCGTCAAGCGCATGCGCGGCGGTCGCAGCCTGTTCGAGTTTATCATCGACGACGGATCAGCGAGGCTTCACTGCCGCTGGTGGAACATGCCCTACATGAATCGTTACTATAAAACCGGCGACACGGTTCACGTTCATGGTAAACTTTCCTCCGAGAAACCCCGATCGATGGATCACCCCGAGGCAGAAGTGGCGGAGGATGGAGAGGAGTTCATTCATCTCAAGCGAATCGTGCCGGTGTATCGCCTTACCGAAGGCATTAAGCAGCGGTGGCTGCGGGCGGTCATGTGGCGCGCGGTGGAATCGTTTGCGGAGCAGGTTCCTGACAAAAACAACGCTTGGCTCGAGGGTGACGACAGTCATTGGCTCCCGCTTCCCGACGCGTTCAAGGCGGTGCATTTCCCGGAAGATCTCGAGCAGACGGAGATGGCGCGGGAACGTCTTGCGCTGGAGGAGTTCATCCGGTTACAAATTCAAATTCAGAAAAAACGAAAACGGTTTCGATCGACGATCCAGGCGCTCGACTGCACCGGGGACGATCGGCTGGTGAAGCCGTATATCGAGGGACTGGGATTCACACTGACCGGGGCGCAGCAGCGGGCATGGGAGGATGTCGCCCGCGACATGGCCGGGTCGTTTCCGATGCGTCGCCTGTTGCAGGGGGATGTCGGCTCGGGAAAAACCGCGGTAGCCGCCTGCGCCGCTTTGCGGGCGATCGAGAGCGGGTTTAGCGCGGTTGTGCTCGCGCCAACCGAGATTTTGGCGGAGCAGCATTACCGGGTTTTTGGGAACTGGTTTTCCCCGCTGGGCATCACTGTTCACCTGCACACCGGCAGCAAAAAAACACTAGGCGAAATCGACCCCGCCCAGCGCGAATTGGGTATGGGCGACGAGGCGCTGCCTCCGGTCGTGGTCGGGACGCATGCCCTGGTGGAGGAGGGCTTTGCGCTTGAGAATATCGGGCTCGCCATTATCGATGAACAGCACAAGTTCGGCGTGGAACAGCGGAAGAAACTGGTGAAAAAGGGACGCTACCCGCACGTGTTGGTGATGACCGCCACGCCGATTCCGCGCACGCTCGGGTTGACTGTTTACGGGGATCTCGATTGCTCCGTGATCGATGAACTGCCGCCCGGTCGGGGCCGCGTGAGGACGTTTGTTCGAACCCCGGACAGTCTGCCCAAGGTGTGGGGATTCATTCGCGAAAAAATCGTCGAGGGCCGTCAAGCGTACATCGTTTATCCACGCGTGGATGATCAGGGCAGCGGCAATCTTAAGGCGGTCAATCAGGAGTTTGATGCCGTGCGGGAACAGCTTGCCCCGCACACGGTTGGGCTGTTGCATGGTCGCTTAAAATCGGACGAAAAGGAGGCAGTGATCGGCGGTTTTTTGTCGGGCGAAATCAAGGCGCTGCTTTCCACCAGCGTGATCGAGGTCGGGGTGGACATCCCCAACGCCACGATCATGTTGATCGAGAATGCCGATCGGTTTGGGTTGGCGCAACTGCATCAGCTCCGCGGGCGCATCGGACGCGGTTCGCACGAGTCGTTTTGCATTCTCGTTGCCGAGGATGCCACCGAGGAGGGGCAACACCGGCTGGCCGTGATGGAGAATAGCAGCGATGGCTTCGAGTTAGCGGAGGAAGACCTGCGTCAGCGCGGCCCCGGCGAACTGCTTGGTCAGGCGCAGAGCGGCCTGCCGGATTTCAAGTTCGGTAACCTCATCGAGGACTGGTGCCTGATCCAAAAAGCCCGCGAACTGGTCGCGAGACACGGGTGAGTCATTCACCAAAAAACCGAAGAAAATTTTCCTCCGCCTGTTCGGCTAGTGACTCGGGCGCTTGGCCAAGCGCCTCGGCGGCGGCCTCATAAACGGCGGCGATATTCGCCGGGTGATTGAGCCCTTGGCCAAGCGGATGGGTGACACGGTTTTCCGGCAGCGTCTGGTCGGGGGCATCAGTCTCGATCAGCAGCCGGTCGTCGGGTAC
>WTHH01000476.1 GCA_011523195.1 Verrucomicrobiales bacterium | reverse complement strand
GGCTTGGGCGGTGTGGGCTTGGTTGGGGCGGGAGTCGGCGGACTCGGGGGTGCGACCGGAGCCGGGGGAGCCATTATCTGATCGACAATCTCCGACGGGATCAGGTCAATCACCTTTACTTTTTCCACGCGCTTGGCCAAAAGCACCGGCGCAAGAACCAATAGGGCCAGCGTCAGTGCATGAAATACAATTGACCCAACCACGCAACTGCGCTTCAGTCTGCCCATTTTTTTACTAACCTCCTTTTTATTCCGGCTCCGTTCTCAACGACACCCTTGTAATCTCGTTTTGTTTGCAGCGGTTCAATACCGCCACCACGGAACCGTAGCTGCCCGCGTGATCGGCGCGGACGTACACCAAAAGATTCGGGTTGTTTCGATGACCGTCAACCAGTTTTTGTTCAATCTGTTCGAGCGACATCTTTTCGCCGTCGAGCATGTAGCCCCCAGCCTTGTCGACTTCCACCGTGCGGATGTCCTCTTTTTTGAGCGCCCGGTCCGGCTGACCGCCGTCCGGCAGATCCAGCGACAACCCCTGCTCCAGCAGCGGTGTCGTGATCATGAAAATGATCAGCAGCACAAACGCAAGGTCGATCAACGGCGTGACGTTGAGGTCACTGAGGGTGACGAGCGAGTTGCGTTGTGAAAAGCGGCGCATGACGAATTACAGTTTACCTGAGGCTATTTGAATGGCCTTGTACGCGACAAATGCCACCAAGATTAGCAGAGCAAACTGCCCAATTGTGATCTTGCGAGACCGGCGAAACATCTTTCGCTTCAGTTTCCGGAACGGGCTTTTCTTTAGCCTGTGATTGCATTCTCCACAGCGTGAGAGCACGCGCTGCACCTTGGCCCCGCAACTCTTGCATTTGACGAAAAGCTGGGAGTTGCAGTACTCGCACTCCTTCAGGTCGCCCGGGTTCAAGTGGGCGCACTTGGGGCAAAGCAACCCCTTCTCCCCTTGAACTGCGTTTTTTGAGGGCATACGGGCTATTCATCCTTGAGGAATTCGCTTTCCATTCGTGAGGCAAGTTCCTGTGCAAAGTTATCCAGCTCCACGGTGAACACCCGCAGGTTGTGCACCAGCCAGTTGTAGCCGACCATCGACGGGATGGCCACGAGCAGACCGGCGACGGTCGTTGCCAATGCCGCCGCCACGCCGGGCGCGACGGTAGTCAGGTTCGCGTTACCCTCCTGCGCAGCGGCACTGAATACGTCCATCACGCCCCAGACCGTGCCCAGCAGCCCGACGAACGGTGCTCCACTCACGGCGATGGCCAGCAGGATCAGCCCGCTCTCGAGCTTGAGTGACTCCTTGGCCACATCGCTCTCGAGGGTTCGCTTGACGTGTTCCATCGTCTTGAGCGTGGCATATTTTTTGGAGCCCAGTTCGCCCTCGTTGCCGCTGTTTTTCAGGCGGCCCAACAGATCCTTGCAGCCGTTGTCGTAAAGGTTGAACAGCGGGCAACCTTCGACGTGGATATTCCGGTCGTGGATCACCAGAACTCCGTCGTGTTGATGAAATTCGTCGACAAAGAGCCGGTTGAGCTTGCGTGCCTTGCGGGTCTGCAGCCCTTTTTGAAGCATGACCGACCATACAAAAATGGACAACAGGCCAAGCAGGATGATGATCGATTTTCCGGGCGCGCCCGCCTGATCCCACACGTAGGGTGTGGCGGTCGCTGCGGCGGTTTCCGCTCCGGCCTGTAACAACATGAACATCTTCAAACGGGTTCGCTGGGCGAACCCACTCCTTGGGGCAGATATTTTTATCGCTTGGCCAAGCGCGGGTCAAAGGCAAACCAGCCCTTTTTCGCGGATTGTCTGTCTCCGGCCTTGGCCAAGCGCATGCGTCGGTGATTTAATCGCCGGATGCAAAAGGACGAAATCGCGGATATCCTCAAGGAGATCGGGGTGTTCCTCGAGTTGAAGGGGGAAAACCCGTTCAAGACTCGTGCCTACCAAAATGGCGCCCGCACGCTGGAGGGCCTGACCGAGCCTCTGGAGGTGCTGATCGAGGAGGAGCGCCTGGGCAAAGTGAAGGGCATCGGCAGCGCGTTGGCCGACAAAATCACCGAGCTGTCCACCACCGGCAAGCTGGCGTATTACGACGACCTGAAGGCATCCATCCCGGAGGGGTTGATCGCGATGCTCAACATCCCCGGCCTTGGCCCGAAGAAGGTCAAGGCCGTGCACGAAAAACTGGGCATCGATTCGGTCGAGGCGCTCGAGGAGGCCTGTAAGGAAAACCGCCTTGCGGAGCTGCCAGGTTTTGGAAAAAAGACCGAGACGAAGATTCTCGAGGGCATTGAGTTTCGCCGCAACTACGCCTCCCACCATCACATCAGTGCTGCTCTGACGCTGGCTGATCCCATTTTGGATCAACTCCGCGCACACCCCGATGTCATCCGCTGTAGCACCGCCGGCAGCCTACGGCGGCACAAGGAAATCATCCGTGACATCGACTTTCTCGTCTCTTCGAAAAACCCTGAATCGATCATCGAGTTTTTCACCACTCAACCCGGGATCATTTCCATTTCCGCCAAGGGCGACACAAAGGCGAGCGTGATCCTTGAGGGCGGCATTCAGGGAGACCTGCGCGTGGTGAGCGATGCCGAGTATCCGTTTGCGCAGGCGTACTTCACCGGCAGCAAGGAGCATAACATCGTCATGCGCCAGCGGGCGATCGCCCGCGGCCTGCGGCTGAACGAATACGGCCTGTTCAAAAGCAAGGAAGAAACGCGCGATCCCAAGCTGCGCGTCGTCTGCAACACGGAGGAGGATATTTTTGCTGCTCTCGATCTGGCATACATCCCGCCCGAGTTGCGTGAGGACAAGGGCGAATTTGAGGCGGGTAAGGCCAATTCAATCCCGAGACTCATCGAGTGGACCAACCTTAAAGGCTCGCTGCACAATCACTCAAACTGGAGTGACGGCGCGGAGTCGCTCGAGGAGATAGCCGAGTACATGAGCGAGCTGGGTTGCGAGTACTGGGCGATCACCGATCACTCTCGCTCCTCATTTCAGGCCAATGGCCTCGACGAGGCACGCCTGAGAAAACAGATCGACGAGGTTGCTGCGGTGAATCGCAAATTGGAGGACGATGGGAATGACTTTCGATTACTCTCCGGCACCGAGGTGGACATCCTCAAGGAACGACTCGATTTTGACGACGAATTGCTTGGCAAACTCGACGTTGTCGTCGCCAGCCTGCACGTTGCGGGCAGCAACGAGGCCGACAACACCAAGCGGCTGATCGCTGCTGCTGAGAATCCCCAGGTGCACATGATAGGCCACCTGACCGGCCGGCTGCTTCTCCGCCGGGATGCCTACCCGATCAATCAGGACGCCGTCATCGATGCCTGCGCCGAGAGTGGCACCTGGCTTGAGCTGAACGCCAATCCATACCGCTTCGATCTTGACTGGCGGCTGTGGCAGCAGGCCAAGGCCAAGGGCATCAAGTGCGTCATCAACAGCGACGCGCATCGCAATGAGCATGCCGGTTTTCTGCGTCTGGGCACCGGCATCGCTCGCAAGGGCTGGCTCACCGTCAAGGACGTCATCAACACACTCCCCTTGGCTAAGCTCCGCAAGGAACTCTCCAAAAAACGCAGTAAAAAATAGCGCTTAGCCAAGCGCGTTAATTAAATAAATCCTTGGAGTCGCGCATTCGTGACTCAATGTGTTTCACGACCGGCATGGTGCGAGCGATGGAGGCTTTCTGGGTTTGGCCACGGAAGCGGCGCATCTTGACTTTGACTGCGGCAACCGGTTCTCCGTTTCGGTCGCGAACCGGGGCGGTTACTGTCACGGTTTTTTTCTCCTTGGCGTATCCAAACTGGGTGGTTTCGAGGACTCCTTCAGTCACTTTACTGGCCGTTTGACCAAGCTTGGCCGAATCCATGCTGCCAACGACTTTGAGTGGGGCATCCGGGTTGGCTCGGGCGAAAATCTGCACGTCCTCAATGCGTTCCCACTGGGTTTTGATGGACTCGATCAACTGCTGGGCGAGGATGATTTTCCTTTTATGTATGACTTTCGGGTGAGCGAAACTGGCCGTTGTGTCGAGGAATGTGATGAAACCCACTTTGCCCGCCTGGCGCCCCCGGTCGGAAAACGTGTTGATCGGTATGCCGTTATGATAGCATTCAAAACGGTCCGCTTTACAAACCACTCGCAGCGTGTGCCACTCGTTTTTGGGTATGGTCAGATCACCGATGGTATTCCAACTGCTTGTTTGCTTTTCATCAACAACTTTGGTCAGGGTCAACTTGTTGTCGATTGTGTCGATGGTCAGTGCGAAAAAGTTTTTGGCATCCTTTGCCCGAAACACGATACCGGCCATCTGCTTAAACGCACCGGAGTCGATCCGCAGTCGGGTTGAAAAAGTGAAGTCTCCGTATTCTTCCCCTTCATAAAGGCAGATTGCTGCCCCTTTCCGGAAGGAACTGCTGGAGGATTGTGAGAGCGCCTGACTGTTGGCCAGATTGTTATTACCGGAGTTTTCCTTGGCAAGGGATGACGGCGTCCGCGTCTCGGTGACCTGCCACTTGGCTGGGCTGGAGAGATCGTCCTTACCCAGGAATGTCGCCGAAAACTTGTCCGGGCGTTTGCCAACCTTGGTTTGGCTGAAGTCGAATTTGAGTTCCTCCGCAGCCGGGCCAAGCGGCCAAGCGGCTGTGATCAGGAATGCGAGAGCCAATCGGATCATGACGCACGAAGGCTACCAAAAGAAAATCGGGCCGCAAGTGCGACCCGGTGTAAAATCCGCCTGGCCAAGCGCTTGGGCTATTCCTTCCAGATCATGTCTGCGACGGTATGGCCGGCCGGAATGAACGGCAGCACGTGCTCGGTGTACGGCACGACGACGTCCAGCACGTAGGCCTCATCCGATTCGAGCATCCGCTGCAGGGCCGACTTGAGAT
>WTHH01000322.1 GCA_011523195.1 Verrucomicrobiales bacterium | reverse complement strand
CCTCGCCCGCCCATGCCACGCGATTGATTTTCTCCACCAAAGCACCGCGGCTTTCCTCGTGATCCGGCAGGTTGAACGAATTCAAATCACACAACCGCCCGCCGAACCACCACGAGACCAGCACGAATACCGAGTCCGCGCCCTGCACCAGTTGAATATGTGCGCCGTCCTCCCTTGGCCTGTCCGCCAGCAACTCGCGCAACAGCGGGGCCTCGACACGGTCGACCAGATAGCCCCCCTCCTCGAGATTAACCAGGCGCTCCTCCACGGCATCACGGGAGGTGATCATTACGAGGACGGTCTGTGTCCCCTCCTCGTTAGCCGGGCCGGGCACCGGTTCGGCGGACCAAACCGCCTGAGTCATCGGAAGGGGTGATAGTTCCTCTACTTGAAACTCCAACATTGGCAGCAGTTCTTCCGGCTCGCAGGCCGGCAGATCCACCGCACGCAGAAAGACCTTTTCCGGTGGCAACGATGCGATGTTCATTTTGCGGCTGAACATGTCGGTCCACGGCTTGGCCGCCACCTTGGCCGGCGGGTTTTCGCCCTCCGGCAAACTCAGGTCGCCCCCGAGCTTTACCTTTTTCGAGGAGACGGAAAACTGCCACAACCGACTGCCCCCGGCCGCCGGCTCGATCAAGTTGCAACTCTTCCAGTTTGTTTTTTTAGCGGCCAAAATTTTATTCCTTCAAGTGTTCGTCGGACATGGTGACGCGCAGGATTTCCTCGATGGTCGTCTGCCCGTTCATCACCTTTTGCCAGCCGTCATCGCGCAGTGTGCGCATGCCCTCGTTCACCGCCACCTGCCCGATCACCGAGGAGGCTTCGCGGTTGAGGATCAGCGGCCGGATGGCCTCGCTCATCACGAGCAACTCGTAAATGGCCAAGCGGCCCTTATACCCCTGATTTCGGCATTCCTCGCAGCCGGCTCCGTGGTAAAATTTCCCCGCCTCCAAGACATGCTCAGGGCAGTTCATTTGCCGCAAATAGTCCCGGTCGACCTTCTGCTCCTCCTTGCAGTTAGAGCAAATCGTTCGGACAAGCCTCTGTCCCATGACCGCCTCAACAGATGACGCCACGAGGAAAGGCTCAATGCCCATATCGATCAATCGTGTGAACGCACCCGGCGCGTCGTTGGTGTGCAGCGTGCTGAAAACCAAGTGACCGGTGAGTGCCGCGCGGATTGCGATATCCGCCGTCTCGCCGTCGCGAATCTCACCCACCATCACCACATTCGGGTCCTGCCGCAGAATGTGCCGCAGTCCAGTGGCGAATGTCAGCCCGATGTCGGAGCGCACCGCAATCTGATTGATGCCCTTCAACTCGTACTCGACCGGCTCCTCAATCGTAATGATCCGTTGATGCACTGAGTTGATCGTGCTGAGAAAAGCATAAAGCGAAGTAGACTTGCCGGAACCGGTCGGCCCAGTGACCAGAATAATTCCGTGTGGCTTGACGATCAGTTCGCGCAGCACCTCCTCGTCCTTGGGGTCGAAGCCCAGCTTTTCGAGGCTCAGAAAAATATTCCCGCGAGTCAGCAAACGCAGCGACACACTCTCTCCGTAAACCGTCGGCACGGTGGAGACACGGATGTCGAGTTCCTCGCCCTTGATGCGGACGTTGATGCGGCCATCCTGCGGCAGACGCTTCTCGGCAATATCCATCCCGGACATTACCTTGATGCGCGAGATCAGCGAGGACTGATAGCGCTTCAACTGTGGGGGCATCGGGGTCTGGTGGAGGATGCCGTCCACGCGGTAGCGGATGCGGAACTCGTCCTCCGCCGGCTCAAAGTGAATATCCGTTGCCCTATCCTTGTACGCCTCCCAGATGACTTGGTTGACGAACTTGATCACGCTGGCATCCTGATCGCCCTCGGTGATCTCCTTGTCGGCATCAAAAAAGATATCAAGCGAATCTTCCTCGTCATCCTCCAGTTCCTCGAGGGTCTCGGCGCCAACGCCGTAATATTTTTTCAGCGCCTTCTCGATCTCACTGCGTGTCGCGAGGGCCAGTTTGACCGTGCCGCCCGCGTTGTACTGCACGGCGTTGATCATCGCTGAGTCGAACGGATCGCAGACCGCCACCTCGAGCGTGCCGTTCTCGGCCTCAATCGGCAGGACAAAATGCTGGAACGCCACCTTGGTGGTTACCCGTTTGCGGGCCTCGTTGGAGGGGTTCAACTCCGCCGGCTCCACAAATCGCAACTCCATCGCCTTGGCCAGACGCTCGAGGAACGTCTCTTCTGTCAGCCCCTTTTCACGGGCAAAAAAGCCCAGCAACGGCTCTTCGGAGCCGTTTTCGGCCGCTGTCCGCCATTCCTTCGTCCACTCCTTAAATTCCCCCGGAGAAGCCAAGTCGGCGTCGGCCAAAATCTGTTTTATGGATGTCAGTGCCATTCCGCGCGTCGCAGATGAAGAGAGATAAACAGCAGTTTCCGGCAAAAGTTGCGAAATAATAGCACTTATTCAGAGCCGCTTGGCCAAGCGATCCGGCCACAGTCCGCTTGGCCAAGCAGCCTATTTTCCGGCCAAAATTGACAAAAACTGCTCCAAAGCCGGCGAAAGCACCTTGGTTTTCTTGTACACCGCAGCCACCGGCCGGCTCAATTTAACGTCGCGAAACGAAATCTTGGCCAAGCTGTTAAGCGAAACCTCCTGAGCCACAGTCACTTCCGGCACAATCGCCACCCCGGAACCGATCTCCACTGCCCGCTTTACGGTCTCGATATTGTCGAACTCCATCACCGGATTCAGATTCACCTTTTTTTCCCGCAACACCCGGTCGATCCCCCGGCGCGTCGGGATATCGATGTGAAAACCGACCAAATTTTGCCCGGCGATCTCCGCAAGATTGACCGACTTTTGCCCGGCCAACGGGTGGCTTGGGTTGCAAATCAAGACCAGCGGTTCCTCCACCAGCGGGATGATCGTCAGCTTTGGATCCTTGCCCGGATACGCCACCAGCCCGAGGTCGACCACGTTGCCCATCACGTCCTCCCGAATCTTGTCCGCATGGCTGTACTCCACATGCACATTTACCGTTGGGAACTCTTTCAGAAACAACTTCAGGAACGGCGGTAGCGTGTGTAGCCCAATCGAGTAAATCGTCGAGACACGGATGTTGCCGGAAACCACGTTTTGCAGCGACTGCATCCGGCTGTTGAGCGTCTCGTACGAGTTCATCATCTCCTTGCTGTACTTGTAGAGCAGTTGCCCCTCCTTGGTCAGGCGGAACATCTTTTTGCTGCGCTCGATCAGCAGCGCATCGAAATGTTTTTCCAGCGTGCTGATCTGCTGGCTCACCGCCGACTGGGTGATCCCGCTGATCCGCGCCGCGCTCGTGAAACTCCGGCTCTCGGCGAGGTCACAAAAAACCTTCAGACTCTCGATCTGCATAAGGTTCGTTAAAATGAAAAAAAAGGTTGAGTCAAACTTATTAATGACATGTCACCACAGAAAACGGGCGGCTAAGGATTGACCCCCATCACCCCGCCGCCGTTTAATCGCCACCCCGGGAGGGAACCGGTCACGGATGTATCACGTCACTCAACTGCCAAACGGACTCCGCCTCGCCACAGTCGAAATGCCTCAGATGGCCAGCGTCAGCCTCGGCATTTGGGCAGCCGTCGGCAGCCGTTGCGAGAACGAGCCGGAGAACGGCATCAGCCACTTTCTCGAGCACATGCTGTTCAAGGGAACCAAGCGCCGCTCGGCCGCGCAAATCTCCCGCGAAGTCGAGGGCATCGGCGGCTACGTCAACGCCTGCACCAGCGAGGAACACACCTGCTACCACGCACGTGCCCACGCCAGCCAGGCGGCGACACTGATGGATGTGCTCGCCGACATGTACCTCAACCCGGTTTTCGACCGACGCGAAATCACCCGCGAACGCAGCGTCATCAAGGAGGAAATTGCGATGACCTACGACCAACCGTCGCAACACGTGCTGGAGTTGTCCGACGAAACACTCTGGCCCAACCAGCCGCTTGGCCGTTCCATCGCCGGCACCGAGCGCAGCCTCAACCGCACACGCCAACGAGAATTGGCCGGTTTTCATTCGCGACACTACGTCAGCGGCTCGACCGTGGTGGTCGCTGCCGGCGACATCCTCCACGCCGACCTTTTGCACTTGGCTAAGCGCTTGGCCAAGCGCACGCCACAAGGCGAACGCTCCGAGTGGTTCCCGGCTGTCCAGCAACAAACCCGGCCGGAAATTTGCCTGTACACCCGTGAGATGGAGCAAACCCAGCTCGCGCTTGGTATCCGCACCTGCTCACGGCACGACCCTCGACGTTTTGCACTGCGCCTGCTCAATGCTGTGCTCGGAGAAAACATGAGTTCGCGGCTGTTCCAATCCATCCGCGAGGAACACGGCCTGGCCTATAGCATCTACTCGACACCCAATTTTTATCACGACACCGGCAGCCTCACCATCGCCGCAGGGCTGGATACCAGCAACACGCAAAAGGCTCTCTCGCTGACCATGACCGAGCTGCGCCGTCTCCGCGAAAAAGCCCCGACCACCAGCGAGCTGCGCCGCGCGCGCGACTATCTGATCGGCCAACTGGAGTTGTCACTCGAGAGCACGGAAAACCAGATGAACTGGGTCGCCGAGCAACTGCTGGGCTTCGACAAAATCATCCCGCCCGATCAAATCAAGGATCGACTGCACGAAGTCCGGCCCAGCGACCTCCGCCGCGCCGCTCAGGATTTTTTCCAGCCGGATCGACTCTGCCTCTCCCTCGTCAGCCCTCTTAAAAACAGCCGCCATCTTCGAAAATGGCTGGAGTTTTAATCGATGTCCTCGCCGCTCATTCAGGAGGTTGAAACGCGGCACTCGCCGGAATCGCTTACAGCGCGGCTGCACTCCTCGCTCGGCCCCATCCTGTTGCGCTCTGGTACGATGGAGCATTCGGATCGGTTCAGCCTCGTTG
>WTHH01000212.1 GCA_011523195.1 Verrucomicrobiales bacterium | reverse complement strand
CCTCGATATTGTCCAAGTGCCTGCCGGCCTCCTGAATGACCCCGGCCACGCTGGCATTGATCACCGCCGTCGGGCCGCCGGATTGGGCCACCAACAGGTTGCCGACCAAGTCGTTTCCGGAGCCGCTGGCCGGGTCCGGGGCAGCGTTTAGGTCGTAGATGAGGCGTTCGCCAGCGGGTTGAGATTGATCTTCAGAGTCTGCCATGTTGTTTGTGTATTCTCCCAAAAAGGGGGCGAGACATTGCCAATCCGCCCCAAGCCTGTCAAAGCCAATCGCTTGGCCAAGCGCAGCATTTGTGAAACCCGTTTTTTAAAGCCCAGCTAGTGGGTTGTCGCGCTTGGCCAAGGGGAAGGGGACGCGGGCGCCGCCCTGCCTGTGTGACTCAAACAACCCGACGATCATCTCCGTGGCGGTGAGGGCATCGTGGATGCTGGCCTCGGGATCGCGGTCCTCCTCCACAGCATCGATCAGGTCGCGCACCGCGAGCACGTTTCCTGCGTGCAGCCCGCCGTCATTCAGCGTCTCCGCCTGGCCAAGCCCATTTGAGGTGATGGGAATCCATTTTTTGCCGGTGCGGCCCGGTGCCCACGAGCCGTCTGGCAGCAGAGCAGCAGTGGGCAGATAACCGAAAGTCATCTTGATGACCCCGGCGCTACCGAAAATGGTCAGCCCGAAACGGTTCGGTTGGCCTGCCCCGTTTTTCACGGAGCGAAAGTGGGCGAACGCCTCGTTGGGCAGCGCGTAGGTGCCACCCACGCTGTCGCCGGCCAGCAGGCCGATCCCCTCGGCACCCGGCTTGACGTGTTTTTGGGTGACCAACTCGCCGTCCTGCCGGGCGTAGCCCTGCACCCAGAGCGGCGTGCCGGCCAAGTGCTGGGTGAGGTCAAAAATATGCGTACCCAGCACCCACAAATCCTCGCCTCCACCGCGCCGATCCTCCTTGCCGTGCATCTGGTACTCGAGCACGCGCCCGATTTTGCCATCGCCCAGTAGTTGTTCGATCTGCGACAACACCGGGCTGTACCGCGTCTGGTGTGCGACGGCGACCTTGACGTTGTTCTTGTCGTACGCGGCGATCATCTCGTCGGCCTGGCGGAGCGTCTGGCAAAGCGGTTTTTCCTGATAGATGCCGCGCACACCGGACTCCACGGTCGCGACCATCATGTCCCGGTGCTGGTCAAGCCAGCGGGGGCAGATGCTGACGAAGTCCAGTTTCTCCTTCTCGAGCATCTGCCGGTAGTCGGCGTAGCCCTTGGGATTACCCAGTCGTTTAACCGCCTTGGCCAGCCCTTCCCGGTTGTCGTCTGCCACTGCGACGACTTTCGTCTTTGGGAATTCGCGCCAGACGGTGTCCAGCCCGTGCCCGTAATTACCGCGGCCGGTGCTGCCGATGACGCCCACTCGATACTCGTTTGCCATGATGATAAGGGTTTGCGTGATTTAGTCTGCGACCCGAGCGCGATAGATGCGTGTGCCGGTCGCGCTCTCGGGGTCGATGTAAAGTTGCTTGTTGCTATGCAGCGTCACGGTCTCGAACGGCTGTTACTCGTTGTCTCCCGTGTGGTACTCGATCGCGTACGACTTGCCACGTGTCCCGTGGATGACAAACACACCCTCGGCCTTGGTCAACCGGGGCGTGATGGCCGGTTCGTTGTCGGAGGAAAAGTGCACAAGCGGATAGTGAAGTCGGTGTTTTTCGAATTTCCGCAAGATCGGTTTGCCGCCGTCCTTGTCAAAAAAAGCGGCGTCGTGAATCGGCCGGGCCTTCAGTCCGGCAGGGATTGCTCCACAGAGGATTAGCGACAGGGGGACGTGCAACAGTCTAGCCATAACCAACGATTAGGTGTCGCGAGACAATAACCAACCTTGGCCAAGCGGCAAGGCGCAAGCGGGATGGATCGAAGCTTGGCCAAACGAAGGGTAGGTATGGCTGTCCTCAGCCGTCCTTGTGTTAAGACACAAATTCCACGGATTTATGGTTGGCTACTAGGCTATCCCGAAGGGATTGAATGATGCAGCCCAAGCTTGAAACGTAGTTTCTACCTTGGGTCATGTGGAAAAAGCCGATCAACCCTGACGGGGTTGCGCAACAGTGGAACTGCATCTTGTTGCCGGTGAAATTGTTCAACCCTGACAGGGTTGGATTTGTATTGGTGTGTAACCCCAAGGTAGAAACCGTTGATTTCAACCTTGGGCTATGTTGTGGAATCCCGTTGGAATTCCATTCACTGAGTGGCTTAGCGCTTGGCTATCGGTTCGCCGTTTACCTTGGTGAGTTCTTTGTAGGCCTTCACCAGTTTTTTCGTGACCGGGCCGGGTTTGCCTTTGCCGATGACGCGCTCGTCGATCTTTACCACCGGCACGATCTCCGCACCGGTGCCGGTGAGGAAACATTCGTCGGCGTTGTACAGGTCGTACCGGGTTAGGTTCGGCTCCGTGGTGGGGATGCCCATCTCGCCGACGAGATCGATGGCGGTCTGTCGCGTGATACCATGCAGTGCGCCGGACGACAGTGCCGGGGTGTACATCTGGTCGCCCTTGATGATGAATACGTTGTCGCCGGTGCACTCGGCCACGTAGCCCTCAGCGTTGAGCATGATGGCCTCCTCGTAACCGGCGGTGTTGGCCTCGATCTTGGCGAGGATGTTGTTGAGGTAGTTGAGCGACTTGATTGCCGGATTGACTGCGTTGTGATGGTTACGCGTCGTTGCGACCGTCACAATCTCCATGCCCTTCTTGTATAGGCTTGGGGGGTAAAGCTGGATCTTATCGGCGATAATGATCACCTGCGGGTTGGAGCAGCGGTTGGGGTTCAGGCCAAGCGTGCCGGCGCCCCGGGTGACGACCAGCCGAATGTAGCCGTCGGTGATGCCGTTTCTGCGGCAGGCCTCCACCGTGGCATCCATCAATTGCTGATGCGTCATCGGGATGTCGAGCAGGATGGCCTTGGCGGAATAAAAAAGGCGGTCGATGTGTTCCTTGAGCTTGAATACCCGGCCGTGATAGGCGCGGATGCCCTCGAACACCCCGTCGCCGTATAGAAGCCCGTGGTCGAACACCGAAATTTTGGCGTTCTGCTCGCTGTAAAACTTGCCGTTAACAAATACCTTCATCCCGAAAGCGGTTAGAAACCTACGGGAAAACCGCCCCGCTTGGCAAGGACACGTAACGCCGATTACGCCTGGGGACTTTTCTGCGCTTGTCCGCCATCGTATTCACCGACATCTCTGGCCCGGGCATACGTCCATGGACAGGCAGGGGACACGGTAAAGATGAATCAGCAACTCGAGGCCGCCGAGGAGATGCTCAAAAAGATGGCGAACGAAAACCCGATCGATGCGCGAATCCAGATGGCGCTTGGGGCGATCCACGCCATGCGCGGGGAAAAAGAGGCGGCGCTCATGCGGGGCAAACAGGCCATCGCGCTTTATCCGCTAGACAAAAACAAGATCACTGCCCAGCGGGTCCACATCGACTTCGCGAAGATTTACCTGAGACTCGGGATGAAGGACGAGTGCATCGACGTACTCGAGACACTCAGGGACAAGCCGCTAAGGATGGAGGTTGGCGTCTTGAAAACAGATAAGGTATGGGAACCGGTTCGGAGTCACCCAGCTTACAGGGCGATCATAGATTAGTTTCGAAAATTGCCTTCATCCATAAACCGTGGCACTCTCCGCCGCGTTTTGGAGGGGGGAAACAAAATCATCCAAAGACCCGGCTGGGTGCGCGTTTTTTATAACATTTTATTTGATGTATTTTTCTTCCTGACGGCGCCGTATTACTTTCTCCGCATGAGACGGCGTGGCGGATGGAAGCAGGGCTTCGGCGAGCGACTGGGCAGATACTCGACCAAGTTCAAGCAGTCCATCACCAACCGCGACGTGATCTTGCTTCACGCGGTCAGCGTGGGCGAAGTCAATATATGCGTGCAGTTCATCAAGGCGATCACCCCGCGGTTGCCAAACCTCAAGCTCGTAGTCTCAACGACCACCTCCACCGGCATGGCTGAGCTGCGCAAAAAACTCCCGGTCGAGGTCAGTACAATCTATTACCCGATCGACCGCCGGTCTCATGTCCGGCGTGCGTTGGCCACCATCCAGCCCAAGGCGGTCGTTCTGGTCGAGGCGGAGATTTGGCCAAATTTTCTGTGGGGATTGCAGGCGCGAAAGATACCTCATTTTCTGGTGAACACCCGAATCTCAGACAAATCGTTCAAGGGCTACCGGCGATTTGGGTTCGTATTTCGCAGTCTGTTTGCCGGGTTCACCGGGGTCGGGGCACAGAGCGAAGCCGACGCCGCACGGCTGAAGGAACTGGGCTGCCTTGAACGAACGGTTAACGTATTCGGTAGCTGCAAGTTTGACGGAGCGAACGTCATTCGCGAGAACCGAACCGATGTCCAACGGATGCTCCGCCAACTGGGTGTCCCGACTGAGGCACCGGTGATCGTGGGCGGGAGCACACACGCCGGCGAGGAGGAAATCCTCGCGCGCTTGGCCAAGCGCCTGCGTGAACGGCATTCCAACCTGTTCCTGATTTTGGTTCCGCGCCACCACGAGCGCGGTCGCGAAGTGGGCGATGCTCTGACCAAGCTGGGTGTGCGGTTTCTCTTCCGTAACGAGGTCGGGAACAACATGGAGCCGCTGGAGGAAGGCCGTTTGGAGTGTCTGCTGGTCAACACCACAGGCGAGTTGAAATTTTTTTACGAGGCAGCCACAGCAGTTTTTGTCGGGAAAAGCCTCACCGCGCAGGGGGGGCAAAACCCGATTGAGCCAGCCGGCTTGGTCAAGCCGATCGTGTTTGGCCCGCACATGGGCAACTTTGCCGAGATTACAGGCAAATTCCTCGCCAACGAAGCAGCGATCCAAGTCGCTGATGAACAGGAGCTTGAGGAAGCCTTTGACAGCCTGGTTTCCGATCCGGCCAAGCGCCAGG
>WTHH01000192.1 GCA_011523195.1 Verrucomicrobiales bacterium | reverse complement strand
CGGTAAAATAAACCACCTCACGTAGAAACCGTTCGTCATCCGCATCGGCCACGTCAATGTCCGCCTTGGCCAAGCGCTCCAGCAACCGGGTACGATGATGTTCAACCACCCTCGGCGCCCGCTTAGCCACGCGCTTGGTGATGCGGCGAAGGCTGGCCAGGCGCTTGGCCAAGTCCCGCTCAAGGTTGGCGCCTTCCTTGGAGCGCATGTCCTGCAATTGGCCAAGCGCTTGGCCAAGCGCCCGCTTTAGCGTCGGCAACATCGCAACCGGATCCACCTCATCTTCGCCTGCCTCCATAACCCCGGGCAGACGTAAAATAGTTTCCAGCGATAGATCATCCCGCAGTCCCATCCCATCCGCCAGTTTGGCCAGGGCCTTTTTGTAGGCTTCAGCCTGCGCTTCGTTGATCAGGATAGAGCGGTTGGCCTTTCCCGAGGGACGCTGCAAGGTCACCCGGCCGGAGACTCGACCACGCGCCACTGATGCGAGGACGATTTTACGGAGGTCGGCCTCAAGCGAATCCAGCTCGTTGGGCAGGCTAACGGCCACCTCGACCTGCCTGCGATTGACGGAACTGATCTCCACCGCCAACTGCACACCCTTGGTTGAGCTGTCGCCGCGCCCATAACCGGTCATTGATTTCATGTCTGCTGAAGCGAGCCTAACCGAGGCTCATGTAGTAGGCGTCAACACGGTCAGCCACGTCCTTGTAGCCAATGTCGCGCTCGTAGATTTGTTTGAACTGCTCGATCGATTCCTCCTTCTTGTCCATCGAGTCGAGCACACATCCCAACTGGTAAAGCAGATCCATCTTCTCGTCGTCCATGACCTCTTTTTTATCGAGGGCATTTTGGAGAGTGCGTGCCGCCATGTCGTTCATGCCACGCTTGGAAAAACATTGACCGAGATACGTCAGCGCCGCGATTTCCTTGTGAGGATTTCCCTGCGCACGCTGGAAGGAGCGGATGGCCGACTGCACATCGCCGGATTCAAATTGCAGCACGCCCAGTTCAAATCTCAACGTCAGGTCGGAAGGATAGGTGTCGGACAACTTTTGAATCTGCTCAATTTCGAACGCCTTGCGTTCTTCCGTGAGTTTATCCGCTTCCTCGGCGCTCACGGACTCAATCTGGTGATCGTACCGGCGCAGCTTGGTGTGGACGATGGCTCGATCCACCGCCGATTCGGAGCGAAGGTTCGTTTTGTTGAACAACTCGTAATATTCGATCGATTTGTCGAACTCCTTCTTGCGATTGTACAATTCCGCAAGCGAGCGGATGAGTTTCAGGTTCTCAGGATCATCCTGCAGCCGCCCCTCATATTCCCGGATCAAACTTTCCGCCGTGGACTCCTGCTCGGATCGGCGGTTTTCCTGTTCCAGCAAAATCGCCTCGGCTTCATCCTTCAACACCGCACGATAATCCGCCTCGCCGGCCGTGACCTTGTCGTAGCCGCCCTGGGCCATCGTCACCCTAGCCGTCATGTTTTTCGAGAGCTGTAACACCTCAAGATCCTGCGGGTGTGCCTTGGCCAACTCGGTGATCAACTCATCCGCCTTGGTGAGTTCCCCAATGTTCACCAGTGCGTCGCAGTACTTGATCGTGCTCCCCTTGTCGCCCGGCTGCTGTTTCATCACGAGTTCCCACGCAAACACTGACGTCTTGTAAAACTCCGCGAGCGTAGCCGCCTCGCCGAGCAGCTTGTTCCCCATGACACTGTAGGGATCCTCGTTGAGAATCTGTTCGGCCACCTCGATGGCCTCGATTGGGTTCTTGCGCAAGGCCAGTTGTCCCTTCGGCAGTAGCGAGGAGGAGGTGGTTTTGCCGAAAATCTTGAAAAAACTCCCCTTCTTTTCCGCGCGCTTGAACTGGTTCAATCGCAGCGCCTCGCGGCACTCGAAAAAACCGGGTTCCCGCTTGAGCGCCTGCTCAAATAGTTTCGTGGCGTAATCGAGATTATCCTTTCGAAGGGCGGCGATGCCCTTGTCGAAATATTCCCGTGCCTGTGGGTGAACCTCTCTTTTTGACTTTTCCGACATGCTATAAAAGCGGTTGCAAATCATACCTTTTATCCCGCCCGGATGCAATCCACCTCCCCGCTTGGCCAACCGCAGGATTCTACATTGTTGCCCTGTTTTTGTAGGTCGTGTACAACGTCTCCGGCCGTTAGCGGCTACATCAATGAGCAAGGAAGTTAGTAACGAGGAAATCAACGACAAGGAATTGGAATCTCCGGTGAAAGATGAAATCGGAGAAAGCCAGGCCGATGAAGTGCCTGGGCAAGCGCAGGAAATCGAGGACGAAGAAACCACCGCAGATAAACCGAAGGAGGAACTCCCGCCGCCCACCCCGGAGGAGCTAAAGCAACTTCGCGCCGACGCAGCCAAAGCCGGCGAGTATTACGAGCGACTCCTTCGCCAGGTGGCGGAGACGGATAATCTGCGCAAGCGCTTGGCCAAGGAGAAGCAGGACGCCATCCGCTATGCCAATGAATCATTGATCGAGCAACTGCTGCCCACGATGGACAGCTTCGACATGGCGATGATGGCTGTAAATTCCGCCGACGAAACTTCCATCGGCTCACTCAAGACCGGTATCGAAATGGTGCACACGCAACTCAAGCGCACCCTCGAGGAGGTCGGGCTGACCGAAATCGATGCCACCGGGCAGGATTTTGACCCGACCCTGCATGAGGCCATGTCACGCAAGGAGACTTACGAAGCGGAGGAGGGAGTGATCCTCGAGCAAATTCGCAAAGGCTACAAACTCAAGGATCGCCTCGTGCGGCCGGCATCCGTCGTAGTTGCAACCGCACCCGGCGAAAACAATGAGCCAGAGAAGGGCGAAGACGAATAATGGCCAAGGCCGATTACTACGAATTGCTCGGCGTCAAGAAAGGCGCTTCGGCGGATGAGATCAAAAAGGCCTACCGCAAACTGGCCATCAAGTATCATCCCGACAAAAATCCCGACGACAAGGCCGCCGAGGAAAAATTCAAGGAGATCAGCGAGGCCTACGAAGTGTTGAGCGATACGGAAAAACGCTCAACCTACGACCAGTTCGGCCATGCCGCGTTCGGACCCGGCTCGCGAGCCAGTCGTGGAGGCGGCGGATTCCACGATCCGTTTGATATTTTCAAGGAAGTCTTCGGTGCCGGCGGCGGCGGAGGTGGGGGTGGAAGTATTTTTGAAGACCTGTTTGGCGGAGGCGGTCGACGTTCCGGCGGGCCATCACGCGGCTCTGATCTTCGTTACGACATGGAACTCACCTTTGAGGAAGCCGTGCACGGCTGTGAGAAGGTCATCAGCGTCAACAAACTCGACTCCTGCGCCTCCTGCAACGGAAGCGGCGCGGCAGATGGCGGCCGCAAAATAACCTGCAGCACCTGCAATGGTCAGGGCCAGGTCGTACAGTCTCAGGGCTTTTTCAGCGTGGCGCAAACCTGCCCTCGCTGCAAGGGAACCGGCAGCACCATCGACAAACCCTGCCGCAGTTGCAACGGCGAGGGCCGCGCGAATAAATCGAGCAAGGTTACCATTCGCGTGCCGGCAGGAGTGGACTCCGGCGCGCGCCTACGCTCCACCGGCAACGGCGAAGCCGGCATCAGCGGAGGCAAACCGGGCGACCTTTACTGCGTGCTTCACGTCCGCGACCACGAGATTTTCGAACGCGACGGAGACGACCTGCTCTGCGAGGTGCCGATCAGCTTCGTGCAGGCAACGCTGGGCTCCGAGATCGAGGTGCCGACACTTGGCGGCAAGGCGCGCATCAACGTCCCCGCCGGCACACAGTCCGGCACCATCTTGCGCCTCCGAGGCAAGGGTGTGAAAAACGTGCAGGGCTACGGCCACGGCGACCTGCACGTCCGTGTCATCGTCGAAGTGCCAACCCGTCTTAACTCCGAGCAAAAGGCCAAGCTCAATGAGTTCGGCGAACTGTGCGATGACCGGGTCAACCCCATGCGCGGTTCATTTTTCGAGAAGGCCAAAAAGTTTTTTAGCTGACCCCATCCATGCATCGATTTTTTATTCCGCCCGAGGAATGCCACAACACCCCTCTCCGCCTCGGAGAAGCCGAGGCCAAGCACGCCCGATCCGTTCTCCGACTACGCGAAGGCGACCGGGTTGTCGTGCTGAATGGCACCGGCAAGGAATTCCTCTGCCAAGCGGAGGAGGTTCGCAGCGACTCCACGACTCTAAAAATCATCCAGGAAAACAGCATCGCCCCCCTGCCCTTCGAGATTACGCTGTATCAGGCCGTGACCAAGGGCAAGACGATGGATCTGATCATCCAAAAAGCCACCGAGCTTGGCGCCCACCGCGTCGTTCCGGTTCTTTCCGAGCGCTCCGTGCCGGATTGGGACGAAGCCAAGGCCGCCGCCAAGGTCGAGAAGTGGCGCTCCGTTTGCATTGAGTCGATCAAGCAATGCGGCTCCGCCTGGCTGCCCACACTGGAGATGCCGATGACGCCAAGCGCGGCGATCGAGGATGCACGAGGCGCGGAAGTTTCGCTGATCGCCACGCTGCAATCCGACGCGAAACATCCCCGGACGCACATCGACGGCTACGAAGCAGAAAATGGCCAAGCACCAAAAATGTTGGCCATCTGGGTTGGCCCGGAAGGCGACTACACCCCGGCTGAAATCAATCAGATTCGAGGCAGCACCCTGCCGATCACGCTTGGCCCGCTCGTCCTCCGCAGCGAGACCGCCGCAATCTACTGCCTCGCCTTCTTGAACTACGAACTGCAATCACGCCCCTAGCGCTTGGCCAAGCGCTTGGTTTCAGGCCGAGGCCTCTTTCATGTAGCGGAGGCTTTTGCGGGCGATCGTTTCCGGTCCCTCTTCGAAGTCGAACACCTCGACGGAGGCGACCCCATCGTATCCGACTTCCTTCAACGCGCCAAAGATCGGCCGAAAATCAACGTCACCAAATCCCGGTCCCTTGAGGTTTTCATCATTGCAATGGAAG
>WTHH01000214.1 GCA_011523195.1 Verrucomicrobiales bacterium | reverse complement strand
GTGCGAGAGAATTAAACGACTTTTGAGATGATTGGTCTACCAGTAAAAAACTGGTGTACCGTATGTTCGCTCAACCATCCCAACAAGCTTGCGGCCTTCCATCTTAGTTTTTTTCCAAGCCACATGACCATCAAGATAGTTGAGGTTTCCTCCATCAGGGAATTTCCCAGAATTGTCACGGTGCGCCGTTTTGTGAGGTTTACTCCAACCACCTTGCACGTTATCAAAACCATTGTTTAAAGATGAAGATATGGTTGCATCCGCGGTCAAAACACGTTCTGAGGGGGAAGGCTTAACTGTAACACCCTTAACCTTGATAGGACGACTTGACAGGGTATAATTAATATTAGTCTCCTGCACACGCGGCGCCCAGGGAATGGTCAAAGCGTACCCGATCACAGTATGCCGATCTCGACCGGTCCAATTCCAGGTAACATCGGTGTTTTGTTCGAAAAAAGACGGACAATACATAATGTTTCGCTCAAACCCTTGCCTCTTCATCATATTCATAACATTGATGCCAGCGTCCCACGGCCAATACCCAGTTCGACTACCCCATTTGTCTCGGTTATATGGAAGTTTGTTGTCGTTTTCGTTCCCATACATTTGCCATGCGAGACCCATTTGTTTGAGGTTGTTGAGGCAACTGGTTCGCTTGGCGGATTCCTTGGCTCGGGCCAAGGCTGGTAGCAACAGAGACGCAAGGATTGCGATGATGGCGATGACCACGAGCAGTTCGATCAACGTAAATGCCCACATCCGCTCAAATGGAGGGAAAACATTCTTTTTCATTTTTCAAAGCTCACCGGGTCGGGGGGGCAAACTAAACCGCGGTCATGGACGCTTCAACGATTAATTCGAGGAGATTGCGCTTGGCCTAGCACCGGTCATTTTAGCTTTCCTACGACCGGCCTGGCCGGATCAGCGACGTTCACACGAGTGGTCATTCCGCTTGGCCAAGCGACCTCGGCCGACCGAATGCGCTTGGCTCCACCCAAAGTTTGACCGGCTGCAGCCTGCGAATAGCGGCCGCTGTTCGCCCCGACCAACCGGGCCGCTCCCTTGGAGCCGTCGGCGAACACCGCACGCACGGTCGCCCCCTGGCCAAGCGGATTGCCCGCCGGACCGGCCAAGCTAAGCCGCAGCCCCGCCTGACCAAGTGTGTTCAGGTACAACCGCGGTCTGGCCTTGCTCTGGGCGACGATTAGGTCGGAGCGGCCGTCCCCATTCAAGTCACCCACTGCACTGCCGCGCTGCTCCCCGTAAACCCGTATGCCACTCCGGTGACCGAACTGCGACGCAAATCCACCCTCGCCGTTGCCCTTTAGCAGCAGCCCCTCGCCGGAGTCCATCCGGTAATCCTCCACACGAACCGCAAAATAATTTTGGCTAAGAAAAACATCCTCGTTGCCGTCGCCGTCAAAGTCAGCCACCGACGCTCCCATCACTGGAGTGAGCTGTGCCTCAACCGGCAGTGCACGGGATTCAAATTTGTCACTGCGGTTGAGCAAGACCACCGAGGCAAGGTGGGATGCCTTGATCAGCTTTGCCCCAGTCAGTTGCCCGGCAAAAATCTGTTGGAACGTCGAACTGCCATAGCGGCGGTGGGTAGGGAAGCGCTCGCGCAAAAACGGGAACACCAGTTCAAGCGTCACCATTCGATGTCGGGGTAACAGCCGCTTGGTGGCCAACTCAAACCGAGCCTCCAGCGCATCGTACATCCCGTCACCACCAATGTCACCGTGGACGAGGTACGGGACCCGCTTCGTCCCGTGCTTGAGATGGCTGTTCAAGCCCCAGTTGCCGGCCAGTAGGTCGAACCGCCCGTCGCCGTCAAAATCCCCCGCCGCGAGGGTCTGCCAAATACCCAGCTGTTGATCCAGCCCCCACTCCCTGGTGGCATCGGTGAACGTGCCGCCACGATTTCGGTACACCCTGATCGCCCCCCACTCGGTGGCCAGTACCAGCTCCGGCAGCGGATCCGTGTCGAGCGGAACGAACACCGCAGCCGTGACCATCCCGACGTTGGCAAACATCTCGGCCTGTCCGGTGTCCAGCTTGAGGCCATCCGGGCCGCAACGCAGCAGCCACGACGAAGCCGCATTGGGAAACCGGCCGGGCACACCGCGCCCCGCAACGAACACGTCGAGATCGCCGTCACCATCCGCATCCGCCACAGCAATCGAGCCGACATCAGAGTGGTTCGCCGAGGGCAACTCGATCACCTCCGGCTCGGCTTTGCCCGGCCGAAAAATCTGCAGCGACGGAACCACCGGTTCCGGGAAATCGTGTGTGGAGACGGCGGCGAGCAGCGCGCGTTTACCGGAGGCATCCACCCAGCCGGCGAGGCCAAGCGAGTCACCCAGCAGCGGCTGAGCAAAAGCCGGCTCGCTGAGCTTGGCCAGGCGGCCATCGGCTCCGGTTTTGTAGGCGGCGATGTTGCCCCCGGCGCCGTCGCCAAAGAACAATTCGTCCGCACCATCACCATCCCAGTCGAACATCACGACGCCCGGGCCGGACTCGCTCAGTCGCCGAGTGAGCATTGGCTGGCGCTGAAAGTCGTCGGACGGCGTCTCGGTGTGGACGTGGGTCAACCGATCGCTAGCATCGGTAAACAGCGTCGCGGATGCGGGCACCGTCCGGGGCTTGGGCTGCGCGTTTTTCTCGTAAATTTCGTAAGCATGATTCGGCTTGGCTCCGTCGATGACCGTGCGTGTCCCGCTTGGCCAGACGACCTCGATGCTGAGCTGGCTGGCCTTGCCAGCGGCAAACGTCCTCAGCGGTTCATCGCCCGCGAGGTAACGCCCACCGGCCATCATTTCCTGCGACTGTTCGTACGGCCCACCGCGTACGGTGATACGCGCCCCGATGCCGCGCGTGTTGCCCCTCGCCCCACGAAGCGCCACCGACACCCGGGGTGCCGTCGCGTTATTGCGGTACACCAACACGTTCGCGTTGAGGCAACTCACGACGACATCCTGGTCGCCGTCGTTGTCGAGATCACACAACGAAATGCCGTGGCTAACGTTTTTCGACTGAAACCCCCAGTCTGCGCCGACCTCTGTAAAGCGCAGCCCGCCGGTGTTGCGATACACCATGTTAGGCACGTTGAGCGGCGGGAAGAGGAAAACCTTTTTGCGCGACTGCGCCACAGGAAGCTTGCCGAGCTTGGACGTGCGCTCGATGGCGTCAAGATCCTGCGTGTCAAACGCATGCCCGTTGGCAATCAGCAGATCCTCCAGCCCGTCGAGGTCGACGTCCATGAATGTCGAGCCCCAAGTCCACTCGGTGGCGGCCACGCCACTGTAATTTGCGGTCTCCATGTAGGTGTTGTCGCCGCGGTTCACGAACAGCGTGTTGCGGTGAATGATCGGGCGGTCGATGAACTCGTCGATCGGCTTGGCGAACGGGTTGGTCACGCCGATCTGCGTCATCTCCAGCAAGTGCTCCGGGCTCATCATGTCGGCGACAAAAAAATCGTCGTGCCCGTCGCGGTTGATGTCGGCGAAGTCCACCGCCATTGCGAAATAGCTGCGATGCCGTAGCGCCTTTTCCTCCACCAACTGAAACCGCCCGTTGCCCTTGTTCACCCAGAGCCGATCCGGCGTCTGGAAATCGTTGCAATTGTAGATGTCCGGCAGGCCATCCTGATTGATGTCACGAATCATCACCGAGAGGCCGAGATCCCAAAACTCCTTCTCGATCGGCTCGCCGTTTTCGTCCAGCCAGTTTCCGTCGAGCCAGTCGGTTTTCAAAAACTTGCCAGTGCCGTCGTTAATGTAGAGAAAATCCGGTTCACCGACCTCGACGAAATCGCCATCCATAATGCGGATGCGGTTCGAGTACTTGCCGGTGACCACCTGCTTGCCATTGACGATGCGCACCGACACCGAACCGCCACTCCGCAGCACCGACGTCTCACCGTAGTTGGTCACGTAAATATCGAGGTCGCCGTCCATGTCGACGTCGCCCAGCGCCACCGATGTCGATCCGATCTTCAGCGCCTCTACGCCAGCCGCCTTGGTTTGGCTGGTAAATTTGCCGGTGCCGTCGTTGATGAACAACGCGTTCGGTCCACCGCAGGATGTGACAAACAGGTCAAGGTCGCCGTCGCCGTCGAGATCGCCAAATGCCGCGCCGGTGCTTGACATCCCCGGCGCACCCACGCCGGCCTCCTTCGAGATGTTTTTGAACTTCCAGTTGCCGAGATTTTTGAACAGCCCGTTTTCACCGTCGAGACTGCACACGTAAATATCGCACAACCCGTCGCCGTCAACGTCGCCCGAGGCTACGCCGGCGCCGTTGAGCAGGTTGGCGTTCATCATGCGCGCCCGCGCCAGCGTGTTGGTGAACTGGACGCCGGTGGCCTGCGATGAAAGCAGCGTGAAGCCGGGCGTCTGGCCAAGCGGCTTGTTCACCATGGCCTCCCGATACACACCCTTTTCCTGCCACGACAAAGGCTCCGCCTTGGCCAAGCCAGTCATGCACAGGAAAACCAACAGGCTGGTCGCTCCCCTTGATGCGAGAAGTAAAGGCAAAATTCCGGTACGGCTGATAAAACCAAAATAACCACGCCAATTCAACCTCAGGCTTCGACCGCCAGCGAGAATCGTTGGATGGTGTTGCGGCCGGACTTGCGAAACGGCCTCGGCATTGGTTGGGCTATGCCGTTTTCATCAATCGTCCGGCAGCGCACATCGTACGAGCCCGGCTTGAGATCCTTGAGCAGCGTAGCCCAGTGGGCCAGCGTGTATCGCATGGGCCAATGCTCGGGCCGACCGTTGCGATCAAAAAAACGGACATCCGCCGGCAGCCTGCCACCGGGCAGATCCCCGCCCCAGCTCGTCGGTGGCGGCAGGATGGTGGCATCGCGCCACGGTGCCTTGGTGAAATAGGGATCATGCTCCGGCCAGAGGTTGTCCTTTGGGTTGACCCAAATCTGCACCTTGGACAAGCCACCCACCCCAACC
>WTHH01000278.1 GCA_011523195.1 Verrucomicrobiales bacterium | reverse complement strand
TTATTAGGGATAGTAGTTATACGGCGTACTCGCCGCGCCCCTTTTAAGGATCGCTTGGCCATAGTCAACCCCGCTTGGCCAAGCGGCTTGTTTGGCCGGGGGCAAACCGGTAGCTTGGCTTGGTTCTCCGATCCCGGAGGGCGGAGGGTCGCCTCCGGCTTGCCGGGGGAGGAAAGTCCGAACTCCGCAGGGCGCGATGCCGCGTAACCCGTCTTCAGGGCGGGATGCACGCGGGAGGTGGTGCCGCAAGGCATCGTCGACGGCCAGTGCCACAGAAAACAAACCGCCCGGTTCGCCGGGTAAGGGTGAAAAGGTGGGGTAAGAGCCCACCGCCCCAAGAGCAATTGCGGGGGCACGGTAAACCCCATTGGGAGCAAGACCAAATAGGGAGCCCGGGGCGGCCCGTCCCATTGAGGCTCCGGGTTGGGTCGCAACAGATAAATGGCCCTCTCCGCAGCCGGCTTGCCGGCCAGCGCAGACAGAATTCGGCTTACAGCCCGACCGGGATCGGAGACATTTTTATCGTGGCAACCAGCGGTTTTGCCCGTTTTTATGCGTTTGACACCCGCCAAACGCTTACCTAGGCTCCCTTGCCCATTTTAGGGACAATTTAACGATGTCAGAGGAAACGACACAAACACCCGCGCCCAGCGGCGATTCGCAGGAATCGAAAAAACAAACGGTACGGATCAGCCTACCGCCCAAGCCGGCTGCAGCCCCGACCATCAAGATTGCCGTTCCACCGGCTGGAGCCGCCAAGACGGCTGAAGACAGCGGCAAGGCTGCCTCCACCATCAAGATTCCGGTACCACCCAAGACTGCCAAACCCGGTGTGGGTGTCGCCAAGCCAGCCGCGGCCAAGGCTGCAGCACCGCCGGTCGAGAAGAAAGCTCCCGAGGCGGAGAAACCTGCCGAGGCCGCTGCTGAAGTTGCCGCCGCACCTGTCGAAGCCAAGGCCAAGACCGGCAAAAAGAAAAAGGCCAAGGTGCGCAAGGCTTCAACTTCGGATGGCACGTTGGAGCAGGCGTTTGCCGCGATCTCCGCATTAGGAGCAATCGGCTTGGCGGTCTTTCTCGCAAAACTCGGCGGACTCTTAGGTTAATCATTCCAAAAAATGGCATCTGAAAAAGTTGTTACTTTGACCGCCGAAAATTTCGAAGCGGAAGTAATCCAGTCCACCACGCCCGTGCTTGTTGATTTTTGGGCTGAATGGTGTGGCCCCTGCAAAATGATCGGCCCGGTGATCGACCAGTTGGCCGATGAAAACGACGGCAAAGCCAAGGTTGGCAAGGTCAACATCGACGAACACCAACAGCTCGCCGTTCAGTACAACGTACAGTCTATCCCCACCCTGCTCCTCTTCAAGGGCGGACAGGTGGCGGAGCAAAAAGTGGGCGTAGCCAGCAAGGGCGACCTGCAGGCGATGCTCGACAGCCACGCCTAATCGCGTGACCCTTCCCGGGAGGAATGGCCTCCCTGATTGAAACCCCTCGCAGCTACCAGCGGCGTTCTGAGTTTTATCATCAACTCAGTATGCTGCAGCAGGCCGGCGTGGGCATCCGCGACTCGCTGCACCAGATCAACCCTCACTCCCGCCAAGAGGCGGAAGAAATACGGGGGACCCTCGATCAAATGGGCTCCGGGGCCACGTTCTCGGAATCGCTCAGTGGGCGAACCCGTTGGTTGCCTGATTTTGATCGATTGATGATCGAGGCCGGTGAAACCAGCGGCCAACTCGACCAGACGCTCCGCATCCTCTCCGAACACTACGAGCATCGCTCAAGTCTAATACGGCAGGTATTGCTCAAGTTGGCCTACCCCGTTCTGCTAATTCATTTTATCATACTCATGCCTGCGATTATCGGCTTTGGCCAGGCGCTGGTTGGCACAGGTGGCGCTTCGTTATTCAGCGCGATCGCACCATCGCTCGCCACGCTGGCTGCCAGCTACGCACTCGTGTTTGCGATTATATACCTTGGCCAAGCCAACCGGGGCTACGCCGTGCGCTCATTCCTCGAGAAAATCTGGCACAAGATTCCGGGGTTCGGCAACGCGCTCAAGGAGATCAAGCTGGCACGACTGGCCTTCTCTCTGCACGCCCTGCTCAACGCCGGAGTCACTGTACGGGAGGCTTGGCAAAACGCAGGCAACTCTTCGGGCTCGCCCTGGCTCGCAACACTCGTGGGGAGGCTGATACCGAAAATTGATTCCGGTCTGACTCCGGCCGAGGTCGTCCGCACCGAACCGGAGTTTCCCCTGATCTTTCGTGACCTCTACAGCACCGGCGAAACCTCCGGTCAACTGGACGACTCGCTCCCCCGCTTGGCCAAGCACTTTCAGGAAAACGGAGTACGCCACTTGGTCACCTCCTCGGCAATTGCCACGGCGGTCGTCTACGGAGTCGTTGCCATCGCGGTGGCGTTCATCGTCATCAGTTTTTGGATGAACCATTACGGTTCAATCATGAACATGAACTGACTTTCGCGCTTGGCCAAGCGCTTGGCCAAGCGCGAAAGTCAGTTCATGTTCATGATTGAACCGTAATGGTTCATCCAAAAACTGATGACGATGAACGCCACCGCGATGGCAACGACTCCGTAGACGACCGCCGTGGCAATTGCCGAGGAGGTGACCAAGTGGCGTACTCCGTTTTCCTGAAAGTGCTTGGCCAAGCGGGGGAGCGAGTCGTCCAGTTGACCGGAGGTTTCGCCGGTGCTGTAGAGGTCACGAAAGATCAGGGGAAACTCCGGTTCGGTGCGGACGACCTCGGCCGGAGTCAGACCGGAATCAATTTTCGGTATCAGCCTCCCCACGAGTGTTGCGAGCCAGGGCGAGCCCGAAGAGTTGCCTGCGTTTTGCCAAGCCTCCCGTACAGTGACTCCGGCGTTGAGCAGGGCGTGCAGAGAGAAGGCCAGTCGTGCCAGCTTGATCTCCTTGAGCGCGTTGCCGAACCCCGGAATCTTGTGCCAGATTTTCTCGAGGAATGAGCGCACGGCGTAGCCCCGGTTGGCTTGGCCAAGGTATATAATCGCAAACACGAGTGCGTAGCTGGCAGCCAGCGTGGCGAGCGATGGTGCGATCGCGCTGAATAACGAAGCGCCACCTGTGCCAACCAGCGCCTGGCCAAAGCCGATAATCGCAGGCATGAGTATGATAAAATGAATTAGCAGAACGGGGTAGGCCAACTTGAGCAATACCTG
Organism: Verrucomicrobiales bacterium; assembly: GCA_011523195.1. GTDB lineage: Bacteria > Verrucomicrobiota > Verrucomicrobiia > Limisphaerales > UBA1096 > UBA1096. The sequence goes on along the minus strand of WTHH01000278.1, from coordinate 1,794 downwards.
CCGTATTAGACTTGAGCGATGCTCGTAGTGTTCGGAGAGGATGCGGAGCGTCTGGTCGAGTTGGCCGCTGGTTTCACCGGCCTCGATCATCAATCGATCAAAATCAGGCAACCAACGGGTTCGCCCACTGAGCGATTCCGAGAACGTGGCCCCGGAGCCCATTTGATCGAGGGTCCCCCGTATTTCTTCCGCCTCTTGGCGGGAGTGAGGGTTGATCTGGTGCAGCGAGTCGCGGATGCCCACGCCGGCCTGCTGCAGCATACTGAGTTGATGATAAAACTCAGAACGCCGCTGGTAGCTGCGAGGGGTTTCAATCAGGGAGGCCATTCCTCCCGGGAAGGGTCACGCGATTAGGCGTGGCTGTCGAGCATCGCCTGCAGGTCGCCCTTGCTGGCTACGCCCACTTTTTGCTCCGCCACCTGTCCGCCCTTGAAGAGGAGCAGGGTGGGGATAGACTGTACGTTGTACTGAACGGCGAGCTGTTGGTGTTCGTCGATGTTGACCTTGCCAACCTTGGCTTTGCCGTCGTTTTCATCGGCCAACTGGTCGATCACCGGGCCGATCATTTTGCAGGGGCCACACCATTCAGCCCAAAAATCAACAAGCACGGGCGTGGTGGACTGGATTACTTCCGCTTCGAAATTTTCGGCGGTCAAAGTAACAACTTTTTCAGATGCCATTTTTTGGAATGATTAACCTAAGAGTCCGCCGAGTTTTGCGAGAAAGACCGCCAAGCCGATTGCTCCTAATGCGGAGATCGCGGCAAACGCCTGCTCCAACGTGCCATCCGAAGTTGAAGCCTTGCGCACCTTGGCCTTTTTCTTTTTGCCGGTCTTGGCCTTGGCTTCGACAGGTGCGGCGGCAACTTCAGCAGCGGCCTCGGCAGGTTTCTCCGCCTCGGGAGCTTTCTTCTCGACCGGCGGTGCTGCAGCCTTGGCCGCGGCTGGCTTGGCGACACCCACACCGGGTTTGGCAGTCTTGGGTGGTACCGGAATCTTGATGGTGGAGGCAGCCTTGCCGCTGTCTTCAGCCGTCTTGGCGGCTCCAGCCGGTGGAACGGCAATCTTGATGGTCGGGGCTGCAGCCGGCTTGGGCGGTAGGCTGATCCGTACCGTTTGTTTTTTCGATTCCTGCGAATCGCCGCTGGGCGCGGGTGTTTGTGTCGTTTCCTCTGACATCGTTAAATTGTCCCTAAAATGGGCAAGGGAGCCTAGGTAAGCGTTTGGCGGGTGTCAAACGCATAAAAACGGGCAAAACCGCTGGTTGCCACGATAAAAATGTCTCCGATCCCGGTCGGGCTGTAAGCCGAATTCTGTCTGCGCTGGCCGGCAAGCCGGCTGCGGAGAGGGCCATTTATCTGTTGCGACCCAACCCGGAGCCTCAATGGGACGGGCCGCCCCGGGCTCCCTATTTGGTCTTGCTCCCAATGGGGTTTACCGTGCCCCCGCAATTGCTCTTGGGGCGGTGGGCTCTTACCCCACCTTTTCACCCTTACCCGGCGAACCGGGCGGTTTGTTTTCTGTGGCACTGGCCGTCGACGATGCCTTGCGGCACCACCTCCCGCGTGCATCCCGCCCTGAAGACGGGTTACGCGGCATCGCGCCCTGCGGAGTTCGGACTTTCCTCCCCCGGCAAGCCGGAGGCGACCCTCCGCCCTCCGGGATCGGAGAACCAAGCCAAGCTACCGGTTTGCCCCCGGCCAAACAAGCCGCTTGGCCAAGCGGGGTTGACTATGGCCAAGCGATCCTTAAAAGGGGCGCGGCGAGTACGCCGTATAACTACTATCCCTAATAA